>DAOWMZ010000222.1 GCA_030642845.1 Candidatus Zixiibacteriota bacterium | reverse complement strand
GTTCCAGGGGGACCCCAAAAAATCATCGAACCGACCTTGTCGGTTTCTATTGCTACACGAAGCGGCGTCCCGGTTCCGACAATTTTATCCTGGCCAACAAACTCATCAAAATTTTTCGGTCGCATTCGATCTGCTAAAGGGCGAATTTTTAGCATATTATGATTTTTAGCATTGTTTTTTTTATCATCAAAAATATCCATAACATCTTAATATATAATGCTGTCAAGTCCTCATCAATCATATCTTAAGGAAAAAGTTGCAAAATTCTCTTGACAATTTTTACATGGGATATTATAAAGAGATGTAAGTTAACAAGAATACTTATCATAAAAGGTAATAACTGCCTATTTAAAAAAAATGCTATCGTTTATAAATCTGAACCCGATAAAGAATTTAAAGGGATAAGTTTTTACAATAAACGAGGTTATTTTATGCGTAGTAATTCCTCACCGATAATTTTAATTCTTTCAATTCTATTATTAATTACAGCTGCGTTACCGTCATATGCTCAAACACCGCAGGCTATTATCAGAATTGATAATCAAATGAATGCCACTTCCGGACCACTATTGGAAGTACCAATAAATCTGGAATTGTTGGTTCCATCAATTGATTTTTATCGACTGGATCTGGTTATCAAATATAACTCAGATGCCTTAACACCCTACAGACTAAATTTAGCTGGTTGGGATAATTCATATATACCTGAGTGTCAATGGAATACTGTCTCAATGCATGTCATACCTGATCCGGATTGTATGGGCGAACCCTGCTCGACATCATTATTAACAATTTTTGCAGCAAAATATTCAGAAGACATTACATGCACTCTGGATAGTTCCCTCCAATTAGGAAGTATATTATTTCAAACTCACGGTGATACTAATCAATTTTACCCTATATCATTTTATTGGGATCATTGTGTAAATAATTCTTTCGCATTAAATTTTACAGGTGCCACACTCTTGGTATCAAATGATGTTTTTGATTACAATGATGTGGAAATAACTGAGAACTTGCCTCTTCCATCATTAACCGGAGCACCTGATGACTGCGTTCCCGGAACAGGTGATACTCTTCTTACTCGAGCAATAGATTTTCATAGTGGTGGAGTCCAGTTTTATGCTATAGACACAACTATGCCCACACGAAACAATATTTACATCGAAAAAACTCACTCTACATATTTTGATGAAAACGAACAGGTAAGTATATATCTACAGAGTTCAAACGAGATTGATTATCAGGAATTCGGAAGTTTTGAGTTTTTTATTCAATATGATACAAATGTTGCAACTTTTCTTTCTGCTTCAGCCGGGCAACTAATGATTGATTGCGGCTGGGAATATATGTCATGGGGGCATGGATCAGGTTTGGATTGTGGCGGTTCACCATGTCCCGATGGCATTATATATTTAAAAGGAATTGCTGAAACCGACAATGGGGATCTTCACCCTACCTGTCTGGCTGATACTATCGGTGAACTGGTGGTGATGAATTTTCACATTACAGATAATATCGAAGAATACCAATGCTGGTATTCCCCAATACATTTTGTCTGGTATGATTGTTCAAATAACACCATTGCCTATGATGAAAATGCTGATACTCTGTTTATCTCCAATGATATTTATGATTATGATAATTATGGTTCAATCAGACAAAACCGGTCTTTCCCTACCAGATATGGTGCACCATATGAATGCCTTGGTGAAAGTATCCCTGGGAAAACTTCTGTAAGAGGGATTGATTATTATAATGGTGGTTTTGATCTTATCTGTACAGACTCAATTGATGGTCGTGGTGATATAAACCTCAATGGTCTTGCCAACGAAATTGCCGATTTGGTTTTGTTTAGCAATTATTTCTTCTATGGCATCGGTGTGTTCACAATAAACGTTGAGGTTCAAATAGCAGCAACAGATGTCAACGCTGATGGCATTGTTTTAAGTCTGAATGATTTTATTTATATGCAACGTATTATTATTGGTGATGCTCTACCCTATCCAAAAGCACCCATGCTTGAAGGAGATACCTGTTTCATTATACAAAATCTTGATGCTAATACGATAACAATTGAATACACCGATAGTCTGACAGCAGTTTATTTGACTTTTGGTGATTCAATTGAACCTGTAATTGATATACCTAATCATACTTATGGTTATGAATATGTTGATCCTTTAACAATAGTATTAATTACACCTGAGTTACCAAATTGGCTACCTGAGGCATTACTCCCCATCGGAGAACTCTTTTCATACACTGGCGAAGGACACCTTCTATCTGCGGAAGTTTCATTTGAAGGAATAACTGAAATCCCTGTTGTAATACTGAGAGAAGAAACATCGAGTTGTTGTTATGATCGTGGTAATGCCGATGGTATCAACGGCCCGGGCGGACCTATCAATGTCGCCGACCTTACCTATCTTGTCTCTTATTTATTTATGGGTGGTCCAGTTCCTATCTGCATGGAAGAAGGTAATGCCGATGGAATAACCAACGGTGGACTGCAAATCGATGTTGCTGATTTAACCTATCTAGTTGACTACTTATTTAAAGGCGGTCCAAATCCGCCTTCGTGTTAATAAAGATATATTACCTGTCTTAGCGGGTGATATAGGTGAGAAACACCATTACAGAAACTGATGATTTGCCCAAAGTCATCAGTACCGGGATGCCGAGGCCTCCTCCACGGCATCCCCTCTTTTTTTGTCTGTTTTTCCGTGGTGTGTTTTGTGGGCGGCATTAAAACAGGCAATGCCTGTGGCAGAACTACTAAAGAGTTCTTCCCTACGAGAACTGCAGCAGACGAGGACATCTGTTAGCCACGGGAATATTGTAATTGATAAAATTTTGATGAAATGATTCTGATTTAAAAAATCCCGGTGCGTTTTAAAGCGCGGGCGAATTTTGATTGGGTTTGATTTATAAATGGAATGTGAAGCGAACTGAATAATTTCTGCAGCTTGTCGTAAATATCTTCAATTTCGGATTCATCTTTTAATTCTATCTCAAGTTCATAATCAACCGAACCATCAGAATACAATGTGGAGTCTATTTCAAAAATACAATTACAGTCACCAACTTTGATTTTTTTGTATTGGCGGCTGTTTTCAAAATGAACAAATTTTGATAATGCCGAAGGATTCCATTTCTCTTTTATAAATTCAATCGGTTCGATTTCTAATGACAAAATATCATTATTCAATTTGATAATGTTATCCGCATCACTGTGAGAAATCTCAGCCTCTAATTCCTGCCTGACTGCCGCTTTGCTATTTTCCAAAGTTTTGCCCTTAACCGTAACCAATCCCCGCTCAGGTTCCAATCGCACCCTGAGTGCCCATCCATCATTTGTGATTTTGTAATCTTCGGTATCAAAAAAACAATTTATCTGTTTTAACTCACGATCAATCTGTCCCAGATAACCAAGCAACTTCAGATAGTTGGTAAACGAACCGAGATCAAGTTTGATCTCTATCTCTTTTTGTAAATCGTATCTGTTTCCCATATGTTTTATTATACAAAATTATTTTTCAATATTCAACGATAATCGTACACACGCATAGCGTGAATTCCCATGAAACGCAAGGATAATGTATTTTCCTAATTATTTAGGATTCTTCCATGAATAAACAGGACTAATAAGACAATAATACACACAATCTATGAATTAATCATAAAAATTATAATTTGTGCATATCTCTGCGACTTGCGGTGGAAGCAGCTACACTGCCTTAGGTGGCGTATTCTTTGGTAATTTCTTCGTTAGTATCAGCATCAAAAACTTTGAATTCCTCGACCGTTATTGTAGTATCCCGAACAAGATTTATTTTGAATTCATGAATCTTCATCACTCTTTCAACACGATTGGACCCATTATCTGACATCATTTCAGCTAAATGCGGACTTACTACCAGATTGAATTTGGAATAGATGTTACCCGCTTTTGCCCGGAGAAACCATCGTTCGATTTTGGTCGCCATTGTTTCTTTGGAAATAATCCGTCCTTTGCCGCCGCACATCGGACAGGGATCAGAAAGGGCATGCAGATGCGATGGGCGTACCCGTTCCCGAGTCATTTCAACAAGTCCAAACTCCGTAACCGGATTTATAGCTCCTTTGGCGCGATCATTTTTGAAACATTTAACAAATTCTTCGTACAATTTCCGTCGATTGTCGCGGTTGTACATATCAATAAAATCACATACAATCAATCCGCCGGTATCGCGAAGCCGTACCTGACGGGCAATTTCCCTGGCGGCATCAATATTTGTCTGGTAAATTGTTGTTTCCTGATCTTTGCCACCAACAAAACGGCCGGTGTTGACATCAATTGTGACCATCGCTTCGGTCTGGTCAATAATCAGATAAGCCCCTTTGCGGATCCAGACTTTCTTTTCCATCATGCGATCAATTTCCGGTTCAAGCTTGTATAGATCGAAAAGAGGTTC
>DAOWMZ010000006.1 GCA_030642845.1 Candidatus Zixiibacteriota bacterium | reverse complement strand
TCTGGGAAAGTTTTACATGTAGTCCGAGTTCTAATTTCATAATATAACCTGTGTCTTACCAGTTGTTAATTTTTCCTTGTAAGCCTCACTTCTATTCTTATTATCGGTTTTAGAAATCATAGGTTTATACAAACAGTAAAGATCGTTCATATATTGTACAACAAACGGCTTGTATTCAGTTAAGCTGAAATTTTTCTCCCAAATATATTTTTCTGGCTTCCGGATCATTAGCAAGGTATTCGGATGTTCCGGATTTTAATATTTTCCCATCACACATTATATAGGCTCTATTGCAAATCGAAAGGGTCTCTCTGACATTATGATCGGTTATTAAAACTCCCAATCCTCTTTCCACCAACCGGCCAATTATTTTCTGAATATCTTCAACCGCAATAGGATCAATCCCGGCAAAGGGTTCATCGAGGAGCATAAATTTGGGGTTTGTAACCAAAGCTCTGGTGATTTCCACCCTTCTTCGTTCACCCCCGGATAGGGTAAAAGCTTTGCTTTTTCTCAAATGAGCAATATCCAGTTCATTGAGTAATTCTTCCAGCCGGGCTTTGCGCTCTTTACGAGTTAATTTCTGAAATTGAAGTATTGACCAGAGGTTTTCTTCGACTGTCATTTTCCTGAATATTGATGCTTCCTGAGCCAAATAACCTAACCCCAGCCGAGCTCTTCGATACATAGGCAAACGGCTGATATTTCGGTCAGCAAGGAAAACCTTACCGCCATCGGGTCTGATAAAACCAATAATCATATAAAAAGTAGTTGTTTTTCCTGCTCCGTTAGGTCCAAGAAGACCAACAACTTCCCCCGGGTTTACTTTGATAGAAACCCCATTTACAACGGCTCTTTTACGATAGAATTTATCCAGTTTATCTGATCTTAAGATAGTCATATAGTATTATACCATATTTTTATTATAATACAGCATAAATTTTGCTGTAATTTTTCATTTTCTATAAATTGTACTTTGAAAAGGGATAAAATATTATAAATTTCTTTAATCTCTGGCAAATAAATAAGGTTCAGGGGTATATGTTAATAAGATATTCATAATAACCGAAGGTTTAAATATGAAAAAAATTATATCGATTCTGATTCTATCACTGATTTTTGCAGGATGCTCCAAAAAATCTCCGCAGAGTGAAGCAGAGCAGCTTTTTGACGAAGCTGTCCAATTGACAGAGGAATACAAACTTGAAGAGGCTCGGGAATTATTTGTTAAACTGAGCGAACTTCAACCAAACTCTCCCAAAGGCTATTTTGGGCTGGGTTTAATTTATGAAAAGCAGTTTTTGCTTTATGATGCCCTTGAAGTTTATATGACAATAAAAAATACCAGGCCAACTTTTGTTCCTGCTCTTGACGGTTGCTGGAGGTTATATAATTATTTTGGATTAGACGAGGAAGCACTGCAGCTGGCTGTAACCTATAACGAAATACGTCCGGAACAGCCTGAATCCAAAATCATGTTAGCCAAAGTATTTATTAATAGTTCTTCACCAATCAGAGCCGGGGCTTTTCTGGATACGTCTCTCGCTATGGGGGTAGATCAGGATATACACGATTTTGTAAAGGCTCAATATTATATATCAGTTCATAAGCCGGATTCGGCTGAGCTTTATTACCAAAGCGGTATATCAAATCCTGATCCTGATCCTGAAGTTCTGATGGAAGCGGCTTATTATCTTGAGAAAAAGGGATTGATTGATTCTGCGATTGTAATGAGCCGTAAAGCTATGAATACAGGGAATGATTATAGCATCTGGTTTGAGCATTATAATCTTGCAGTGAGAAACGACTATATCAACGAAGCCGGTAAGGTAGTTGAGAAGATGAAAAAGGCCAATCTTCCCGATGAAGCTGTAGTCACTCTTGAGACTTTGTATCATTTTGCTGCCAAACATTATACACCAGCTCGCCATAATCTTGATAAGATGGTTAACTATTCGAAGAATACAATGAGTTATCGTATGTATCAAATGGAGATCAGGGGATACTATGGCGATGAAATGACTCTGATGCAGGACTATGAAGTGGTTCTGAATAATTTAAAAACTAACGATAGTGATCCTGAATACAGTGATCTTATAATTTATTTAGCTTCAATGATTTTTACTGGTGTAATGACTGATATGGCTGGGGTGATGAGAATAGACCAAGTCTCTACAAAGTACTACAGTAAAGCAGACTACTATTTGAGAGCCGCTTTTGTTTATTTTAGAACCGGACAATCTGACGAATTCGAATCCAGAGTTGGAAATGTGATGAAAACACACAGCCGTCATCCGAATTGGCTGACCGGATTAGGTGATATCTATAAAGATATAACCGTAAGTCGGTATGAAGATGCCGGAAAAGTTTATAGTAAAGCTCTTGAGATTGATAAATGGTATAGGCCGGCATTTGAAAGTTATGTTAATATGTCTCTTGAGCTCAATGATGTGAAAAAAGCACTCAGCCTGTTTAAGAAATTTCCGCATTTCGAAGAAAACTATCCGGAATTGGCAGTCCTTAAGACGTATAGTATGATCAGGAATAATCAAACAAAAGAGGGAATGGACCTGTTTGTAGATAAAATCAAATATCTAAAAGAGGATCTTGGCTGGTTTGATAAAGTTGTGATAGCATTATATCATACTGGTAGTTCAGAGGATAAAAATCGTTTGGCACAATGGCTAAGTATGAATGTACAAAATAATCTCAATGCTTTGATTTTGGCTTCTGATATTTATTGCAATACAAAAAACTATGAAGAAGCAAGCAAAACAGCCGGACTGGCAATAGATCTGGATCCTGATAATATGACTGCATCGGCTATGAATGCCAGAGTGATGTATTATTTGGGTAGCGTGGATGAAGCTATTAGAATTATGAAGGAAAACAATAAAAAGAATCCGCTCCATATCAAAAATAATATGTATCTCTCCAGAATAATGGCTATTGAAGGGATTGAACCGAATACTGCAGAAAATATTGCCCGCAAAGCAGTCTTTGATTCTCAGAGTGCTTTTGAACCATGGCTCAATCTTAGTATTGTATATTATAATACCGGGCGGTTTGATTTGTCCCGAGGTGAGGCAAGCAAAATAAGCCGTTCTCATAAGAAAAACCTTTTGCAGCCTGAAGCTGTTTTTCAGTGGGGAATGGCAATGTATATGGAAGGGAAAGAAGAGGCTGCGGAGAAACTTCAGGAGGCAATTGATCTTGGTTTAAAAGGTGATAACCTGATCATTTCTAAAGAGACTTTAAAAAAGCTGTAGGTTTTATTAAAATATATTTTTGAAGATAGCCTTGCAATTGAAATTGCAGGGCTATTATATTATAGTTAATAGAATAAGATTACTAATAATGATAATTAAAATATGAATGCGAATGATTACAATAAAATCCTGATAACCGGAGGGGCCGGGTATATCGGATCTGTTCTTACCGGATTGCTTCTCAGGTCGGGATTTAAAGTCAGAGTAATAGATAATCTATTATTTGGTGGTGAATCTCTTTTAGGGTATCTGTCACATCCAGGTTTTGAGTTTGTTCAGGGTGATGTTTGCAGCAGTGATGATGTCAGTAAAGTTCTAAAAGGAATCACAGGAGTAGTGCATCTTGCTGCTATCGTTGGTGATCCGGCTTGCAAAAAAAATCCTGAATTAGCGACGAAAATTAATAAATCAGCTTCAGAGATGTTGTGCCAGATGTCTATTGATGCTGAGATCAAACGTTTTGTTTTTGTTTCTACCTGCAGTAATTATGGGAAAATGGATGATAGCGATTCTTATGTTGATGAAAACAGTTCTCTCAATCCGATATCGCATTATGCGGAACTTAAAGTAGGCTTTGAAAAATATTTGTTAGCATTAGGACAAAAAGATTTTGCTCCGGTTTGTCTTCGTTTTGCTACTGCCTATGGTCTGTCCCCTCGTCCAAGATTTGATCTTACGGTTAATGAATTCTGTCGGGAATTGTATTTGGGAAGGCAGCTTGAAGTTTACGGTGAGCAATTTTGGCGGCCTTATTGCCATACGCGTGATCTGGCAAATGCCTGCCGTCTGGCACTGATGGTTCCTGCAGAAAAAGTGGCATATCAGACTTTTAATGTTGGCAGCACTAATGAAAATTATACCAAAAAAGAACTGGTTGATTTGATTCTAAGCAAGCTTCCTCATAGGAAAGATAATGTTACTTTTGTTGTTAAAAAAGAAGATTCCCGCGATTATCGGGTAAATTGTGATAAGATTAGAAAAGCTTTGAAGTTTATTTCAGTCTATACGGTTCGGAATGGTATTGAAGAGATAATCATGGCTATGAAAAACGGTATTATTTCCAACCCTGACAGTAAAGCATATAGGAATTTGTAGTAATGGAAACTCTGATTTTAGCCGGAGGAAAAGGGTGCCGACTCGCTCCATATACTGCTGAAATCCCCAAGCCGTTAGTAGCTGTAGGGGACATTCCGGTTATAGAAATTTTACTCAGGCGGCTGAAATTTCATGGAGTAAAAAAGGTTACAATTGCCGTTAATCATCTTTCACATTTGATAATCGCTACTTTGGGTGATGGCAGTAAATATGGTTTGGAGATAATTTATTCGCATGAAGAAGAACCGCTTTCAACTGTCGGACCACTTAAATTAATTAAAAACCTTCCGGATAATTTTCTTGTAGCCAATGGGGATATCATTACTGATCTGAATTTTAAAACATTGTACAGTCATCATTTGAAAAGCGAAGCCTTAGTAACGGTAGCTGTTTATAAGCGAAAAGTGCTGAGTGATTTTGGCGTTCTTGAAATTGATGATAAGGGATTTGTGAATTCTTTCCGGGAAAAACCGGTTTTTGATTTTACCGTCTCTGCAGGGATTTATGTCTTCTCGAAAAAGGTGCTCGATTTTATTCCCGATGGCAAAAAGTATGGCTTTGACGAATTGATGAATGCTCTGCTTGAACAAAAATTGCCTGTGGCTGCATACCCTTTCGATGGGTACTGGCTGGATATTGGCAGGGTCGAAGATTATGAATTGGCTAACAGAGATCTTGAAATAATCAAAAATTTGATCAAGACTTCTTATTGACTTTAAGCTAAGAAAATAATTATAGTGTAAGATATACGTTGTGTTTTGTCACTGGTGTAAATTCTTGTGAGCGGCACATTTCCACATGTGCCCTATTTCCCGGCAGATGTGGACATCTGCCAGGCACAAGGATAAACACACATTGCGTGTTTTGTAAAAAGTTTTACGATTATCCGCGTAGAAGGCGGCCTTGTGTCGCCTGTTGTTAAGGTGGGAGACAAGCCCCCACTCTACGCGACTATATTTTAAAATTAACACATATAACACAACTATGTGTCGTATAATAACTGAACTTATTATTCAGGAGTGATTGATGCCTGGACCAGCTGCAAGACAGGGTGATATGACCGTTCATGGTGGTGCTATAGTTGTTGGTTGTCCCACCGTTCTTATCGGAGGAATGCCAGCAGCCAGAGTTGGCGATATGCATACCTGCCCAATGGTGACTCCCGGTGTTCCTCCAATTCCGCATGTCGGGGGACCGATTATGCCCCCAGGTGTGGTTACGGTTCTAATCGGAGGAATGCCAGCTGCATGTGCTGGTGATATGGCTACTTGCGTTGGCCCGCCATCTACAATAGCTCCCCCAGGATGCCCAACAGTATTGATTGGTACTGGCGGCGGCGGCGGTGGTGGTGGAGGTGCCGGTTCCGGAAGCGGAGGTGGCGGAGGACAAGCCGAATCTCAAACAGGTACTAGCGGTGGAGGTGAAGGTGAAGAAGGGAACGAAGAAGAAGATCATTTTCTTGATGTAAGTTTTACTGATAAGGGCGGATTTCCTTTAACCGGACAAAGATATACCCATACCGATCCTGATGGTAACGTTGCAACAGGGGTGCTGGCTGGCAGAATCAGAAACACCGGAGTGAGCACAGGTAATCATGAAATTGCACTCCACTCTATAATCAACGCAAAATGGTCAGCTTCGAGTGCTCAGGGCGGCGATACAGTCAAAATGCAGGTGGAGACGGCTGGATTTGAAGATGGGACTCAGGTGGAAATTGAGATCAAGCTAAGGGATTTTAACCGTGCTGATCGTACGATAGAAACCAGAAGAGATCTGGAATTAAGCGGGAATAAAATAGAAGAAGACTTGGTTTATGAGTGTCCGGAAAGAGAAGAGGAAGAGATACAAACTCAAAGACGTTTGAGATATTCATCACCGGTATATTATTTTGTAGTAAAAATAGATGGATATACTGCCCGTTCTGACATGCTTAAATATAAAGACTGGATTGAAATTGAACTTCTGGATAACGAAAACAATCCGATTGCTAATCTAGAGTATGAAATTCATTTTTCCAACGGTGAAGTAAGAAGTGGTCGGCTTGATTCCAATGGCCAGGCCAGAGAAGAGCGTATCCCGACTGCAACACATGAAATCCGTTTCCCTGATAATCCGGAAACAACTGACAGTAGTACTCAGAGCGAATCAACAGGAGAATAAACCTTGTCTAATGCAGAAGATGATGCCAGTTTTATACTGGAACTAACGAGTTAGTATTTTTATGGAATTAATATTTTCAAAGTCAACAGACTCAGAGCATACAGTCATAGTCGATCCAATTCCTGATGAAGATTATAAACTATATTTGCCAGATGGTGAGGTAAAAGAGGAAAATTGGATGAAAACGGCTTTTCCTCGGAAAAAGATATCCCATCCGTTAAATGTAAGATTACTTTTCCTAATTTAGAGGGAATAGATTAAGGAATTAGTTGTTTTAATGAGATTCATTTAGTGGGAATTTAAGATGAGTAACGATCAAGCGACAAGTGTTAGTATTCTGGGAAGGACTAAACAAGTTGAGATTGGTGGAAAGAGGAAAATCCGTAAATTATACAAGATTGGCCAGATATTTTTTCCTACTGCGGTACACACTCTGGACGAGCAAGACAAAAATGTTCTTAAAAAAATATCCAGATCTTATGAGATAATCCTTTTGGGTCATCCAAACCTTAGTCTATTTTTTATTGGTTATGCAGATCATCGTGGTAAAACTGGTTATAATTTGAACTTATCCAAAATGAGAACGGAATCTGTCTCAAACTATATTAAAAACTATGGTGCTTTTAAGGACAATCGTTCCTGGAATTGCATTATTGATCCCAAAGGAGAAAAAGAAAGTTTTCAGGGGCTTGGCTCATTACATGTAAAGAGTGGAAAACGGAATATTGGAAGGATAATGAGATTAGAGAGACGTGTAGATATTTACAGTGATATCTGTGCCGCTCCTGTTCCATTGACCGTTGGTGATCTTGTAATCTTTGTGAAACATTCAAAAACAAAAAAAGCAATAGCTAAAGCTATAATATCACTGGAATATGGTGCACGCTCTCAGCGAAAAAAGACTGATTCAAAAGGTAAAATAGAATTTGAAGACATAGATGTTGGTAATTATTCGGTGTATTGTGATGACGAAAATTATAAGATGGTCTCATGGAAGGATCATAGGGGTAATGGAGCTAGTGGGACAGAAAAGGCAAAAGTAGAGATTAAAGGTGGATTGGAATCCCAACTTGAAATAATGTTGTTAAAACAGATGCGTTTGCCTAAAAAATGGATACAGAAAGTGCATCTGAGTAAGGTTGCTCCGAATGAACCTGAGTTTAAAACGCGAACTACTATTGTAGAAGAGTATGAGGTTGTTACGGAAGATAAGGTTGAGAAAAGAGCTGCTCGCAAGAACTGGATGTTAGAAGAAATAGGTATTCTTGGTCCATTATCGAGATATCAAATTTGGAGGTATGAAGCTACATACGGTTATCCTGATACGGCAGATAAGCTTGGGAAATTTTGGGATCGTGTGGGTGATGTGTTATCTTTCTTTTCAAGAGATGCAGATGTGGAGGCAGATGTATATAGAAGCTGGAATGTGTATCCTAAAAGAGATGGTGATTTACTAGAGAAATATCGACCCAAAAAATGATACTGGGACATACGCATTAAATAGAATTTAATATAAGAGCGGAGACAGCCTCTATGCTGTAACATTGTAGCAATATAATTACTTTTATAAAATAAGTAGTGATTATTTATAGGTGAAAAATGAGTTCGGAGAACAAATTAAACAGGTTTAAGTTTCTGCTTCCCGATGGCTGGGTCGATCAGTCGGCTTATCTGTTTCAGGGACCACAGGTTGATGAACAGTATCATAATATTACCCTGCTGATTGATAGAAATCCTCAAGGTGACAGCGTTGAAGAATATGCCAGACCACGTATTGATGAGATGCTTAACTCTCTTCCAAGTTCGGAAATTGTCAAAGAAGAGACCAAAGAACATCCTAGTGGCGGGATGGCATTGGAAGTGGTTTGCAAATGGTTTCAATCTGACGACAAAGCCTTTTTGAGAAAACAGGTTTTTATTCTTTATGATAAAATGGCCTGTACTTTCATTGCGGATTTTACAAAAAAGAGTATGAAAACAATAGGTATTCAGGTCAGCCAGATGATTGACAGTTTTATACCCGAGCAAGAGGGTTAGTTTTTTTATGGATTTAAATTTTTCAAAATCAACAGATTCAGAACATAAGGTTAAAATTGATCCGATTCTTGTTTCTGCATTCTGGAGCTCGGTTAAAGCTCCCGCCGGAGGGAAGGCGAAATTTAAAATACAAACAGCTTTTGTCGGCAACAATGCTCCGGTTAAAGTTTCAGGAAAAAGCGAGAATGGTGTTAATCTGGGGACAATAAACGGTAAAATTCAGAACAATCTTTTTAGAGGGAAATTTGATATTCCCGAAGATATGGAAATCGGGGATCAGGTCTATTATGAAGTCTCTTTTCCCAAAAACGGACTTGATGGTGAATCAGAGAGAATCCCAGTTGTACCAATAGTAAGAGTGAACAATATGCGCTGGAGCGCCTCGGAAGCGAGAAGAGGCGACAGGCTCACATTGACTGCATTTGTTGATGGCGTTCGTGATAACGAAGAACTAGTTGTCACAATCTATGAATATGACCGGGATGATGTTCATGACAAAATAACCGAACTTTCGACAATAGTCAATGATGGACGAATTGAAATAGAATGGGAATATCAGTATTACGAGGATACTGATGAAATCCCTACTCAGGAAGAACTCAACGAATACGGTGGTAGTTATAACCCCCCGGAATATTTTTTCACAGTCAAAGTAGAGGATGAGGAATTTGGACTTAACCAGGAATCGGAAATTTTGAAATTTAAGGACAATATTGAAATTGAAGTCATTGATGAAAACGATGAGCCGTTGAGCAATGCGAATTATACGATTATATTAGCTGATGGTATTCAAAAAACAGGCACATTGGATGAAAATGGATCGGTTTTATTGGAAGATATCCCGCCGGGGAAATACGAAGTATCTTTTCCCAGTTTGGACAAACAGGGAGGCAAACCCTGACCAGAGATGTTCAATAACACCTTTAAAGGCGTTCTGTTGAACCCGCACCAATTAAACATGTTCTATCAGGAAATTGCCCTGATCCAGAACTCTAAAGAAGTGAGGTAATACCATGGTAAAATATGGCACCTGCAAAAGCAGCAGTGGTCGCAGGTTAAAAATCATAATTCCTTCCACCGGCACCCTTTACCTGATCAGAGACAAAAAGGTCTGGTACATGATACCCGAAGCACTCCGGAAGATTATTATTAAGCGCATTGAAGATGCGTTCACCTTTAACGGTAAAAAAGCCATGATTGTCAAGCGGGTTAACGAAGGCGGCCTGTTGCAAGCTTTGAATTTCGCAGACGTAGTGGTGAGGGTTTACCAGAACACAACTGACGGACAGAAAAAAATTTGGGATCATTACAAAAAACAGGAAAGCCAGATCAAAGCAAAGCATCCAAACTTCAAGGGCATAAACTGGACTCGGCCGACCGGGGATTACGGCAATGCCATGATGGATAAGCGGGTTGTGGTCGAAGGCAAAAAACAGTACCTGGTGTGCCTCACCGAAGGGGCTGTGTATGTAGATTTTGTAAAAGCGACCACGGGGGGGCTATTAACCAAAATAGATAGTGTTAATTACAGGAAACCACTGTCTCAGCTTCCGGTCGCGGCTCAGAAAAAGGTTGCCTATGGCATTGGAAATTCGTTGGCTCACGAAGCGCGGCATCAGCTGGATCTCCCGCAACACGCGGGTGCGGGTATAGGCATGGATGCTAACAGCATGACCAACAGCTTGCTCTATGGATCCAGCAGCACCTTCAGCGCTTCAGACCAATCCCGTATTAAAGACCAGATTAAGCAACTTCACCTGATGCAATGCAATGGTAAGACAGTATTCATCACCCGTTGATCTTCTCATATTCTGATGAAAAAATACACATTATTATGTGCAAATAAAGCAATAACTTATCCTCTTGAAGAATTAGGTAAAACTTCCCTACTTGTATAATAACTTTAGAGAAAAATTATCAAACTCCTACGGATTTACTAAAGTTTATCCAAGGGGATTTAGAATTAATTTATTCTATTGAAAATGATAATCTATTAATATTTAGTGACCTGGAGAAAGCATTATCATTTGTAAGAAATAAACTTGAGTAGCTCATTATCAAAACTTACATATACCATTAAGATGAAAAATCCTTGTTTTAGTCTGAAACCGGTAAGCATTTATTGAGAAGGATAAATAAAAATAATAATAATTTCATTTTAAAAAAATAGGCGGGCAGTTTATAATTATTTCAAACAAAACCAACATTTGTAAGAGTCTAACGTAATATTGGTATAGAAGTTTTAACGATAGATTCTGTTATATCTCTGATTCATAAAGTCTTATGCTTTTGTAAAGACTTGACTTAAGAATGAAGGATAGGTATTATCTATTGGTACGTTGGGTATGGAATGCCCATTATTTGTTAAACTATATATAATTTTATTTGAAGGAGAATTAACCAGGGATGGATATAGCCAGTTATTCTTCTGATTCAAGGGCTGTGATTAAGATCGCAAGGGAAGTTGCAGCCGAATTCCGACATCCGGAAATTGCTATCGAGCATCTCTTGGTAGCTGTTCTTCGGCATGAGGGTTCGGAAGTTGAATCAATCTTAAATCAATTAGGGAAAAATCTAAATATTGTTACCTCAATGGTGGAAGCTTTTCTCAAAGAACAATCCAGCCGTAATGCGGTGAAAGAGAGTGTGAGCGTTTCCCCCGAAGTTCAGGAAGTTCTTTCGCAGACACTGGAAGAGAAGGTTAAATTATTTGATGCTCTTGTAGAGCCTGAACATATTCTGATTTCCATTTTTGATCCCAGAACCGCTCTTTCACCAGTTCTCAGAGATAAGATTGGAATTACCAAAGAGGATATCTATAAAGCTATTGCTGATAGCAAGTCGGTAGAAGAGATAACATCCTCTGGTGATGCAGGAGGGGATACTGAAAAGAAAAGCAAAAAAGAGGTTTCCGGAACTCTTCGTTATTGCACAGATATGACCAATCAGGCAGCTGCCGGAGAATTTGATCCGATGATCGGGCGTGATTTGGAAGTGCAGTTGTTGGTTCAAATACTTCTTCGCCGTCGGAAAAACAGTCCCGTTCTCGTAGGTGGTGCCGGTGTTGGGAAATCGGCAATAGTCGAAGGGTTTGCTCAGGCTGTAATCGATAAAAGAGTTCCCAAAGCTCTTGAAGGGGTCAAGCTGATGGAGCTTGATATGGGTTCACTTGTAGCCGGAGCCAAATACAAAGGGGAATTTGAGGAAAGATTTAAAAGTCTGGTAGGAGAAGTAGTTAAATCAGGCGGCAGGATAATCCTGTTTGTTGATGAACTTCACACTTTGGTTGGAGCCGGGAATACCTCAGGGGGAATGGATGCTGCCAATCTTGTTAAGCCGGCTTTAGCCCGTGGTCAGATTCGTTTGATTGGAGCCACTACCGAAGAAGAATACACCAAGTATCTTGAAAAAGACAAGGCTATGGATCGCAGGTTTGAAAAAATCAAAGTCGAAGAACCCGGTTTTAATGATGCTGTTAATATCGTCAAGGGGGTTGTTCCCAAATATGAAGAGCATCATAAAATAAAATATTCCAAAGATGCTATTACCGGCTCAGTCAAGTATGCCATACGTTATCTCAGTGAAAGAAATCTCCCTGATATTGCCCTGGACGTTGTTGACGAAGCGGCCAGTGAATTCTGTGTTAAAGAAGAAACAGCTAAGAGAATAATTCCTCAACTGGAAGATGATATTAAAGAACTTAAAAAACTGATTAAAAAATGCGATGGAAAAGATCCTGCAAAGAAAGAGGATGATTTCAAACAGCTTGATAAAGCCTGGAATACATTTAATGAAAGCATGGCTAAGCTTGACGGCATGTGGGGGCACAGGCTTGAGATAAGCGAGGAGGGGAAATAATGAACTACGATCATCTCGATATAAAAGAAATTAAAGAGGTTCTGGGAGAGAAGAAAAAGAGATTAGCATCTTTAAAAGATGTAGTCGATAATCTTGAACCTAAAATAAATGAATCAGATATTGCCGCAGTAGTTGCTCGTAGAACCGGAATTCCTCTTTCCAAAATGATGACTGCCGAAAAAGATCGTTTGGTCAATATGGAAGCCTTTCTGTCTAAAAAGATTGTCGGTCAGGAAAAAGCGATCAAAGCTATTGCAAATGCTGTTCGTAAAGCACGGGCCGGATTAAAACTGGCTCATCGCCCGGTAGGATCGTTTCTGTTTTTGGGACCAACCGGAACCGGCAAAACATATCTTCCGAAATTATTGGCAGAATTTTTATTCGATGACAAGAATGCTATGGTGCGGCTGGATATGTCGGAGTTTATGGAAAAGCATTCGGTAGCCAAAATGATTGGTGCACCTCCGGGATATGTCGGTTATGAAGAGGGCGGAGTTTTAACCGAAGCGGTCAAACGCAAACCTTTTTCGATTGTCCTGCTTGACGAAGTTGAAAAAGCGCATCCTGATGTATTTAATGTTCTCTTGCAATTAATGGATGACGGTCGTCTTACCGATGGACAAAATCGCACTGTAGATTTTTCCAATTGTATTGTAGTGCTTACCTCGAATTATGCGGCTGAGAAAATATTGGATGCCGATCGTGAAGGGCGTGAGGTAGATATGGATGAAGTGCGGCAATTTCTGTTCAGCAAGTTTCGTCCGGAATTGCTGAACCGTCTTAATGATATTATTATTTTTCATACGTTTACTCCTGAGCAGGTTGAAGTAATAACTGGTCTTGAGTTTGAAAATCTGAGTGAGATGTTGAGGGAACAGAATATTACGGCTACTCTTTCTGATAAAGCTAAAGCAAAATTAGCCAAAGATGGTTATACTTTTGAACTTGGTGCTCGTCCTATCCAGCGAATAATTGAACGTGATATTATAAATAAATTATCAGTTGATCTTATTACCGAAGAATTAAATAAAGGTGATGATGTTTTTATAGATGTTAAAAAAGGCGAATATGTCTTTGTGAAGAATGAAGAAACTTAATAATAATTAAATGGAGGGACCATAAATGGCAAAATTTATGCTAGGTGCCCAGGAGAGACTTAAAAAAGATGATTCGATTCCGGTCGAATTGCTGCCATCGAACAAAATGCTATATGCCGCCAAACTTAACAACAATGAAGATGCCAGTGTAGCTCCGACGGAATGCAATAATCTTAAAGATGTCTTTCAAAAATTCCGCCCCTCTTTTTCGGCTGAGCTGGAAACAACCGAAGGGGAACCGGTCAATGCTGACTTCACTATCAAGGCGATGAAGGACTTTACTTCCAAGGAGCTTATCGAGCAGAATGAACATCTTCAGGAAACCTACTACAGCAAAGAAATTATGGCTGATCTTGATAAGCAGCTTAAGAAAAACAATGCTTTGAAAAAGACTCTTTCTGATACTGAGAAAAAAGAAGCATTGTTGAAAGTTGCACAATATTACATTGATCTTTTGAGTGAATAAAAGGTAAGGTGAGTATATATGGGTGAAGAAGAAAAAAAAGAAGAGATGCAGCCGCAAGCTAAAGAAGCGGAAGCTAAACCTGCTGCGGAGAAACTCTCTGATGAAGAGTTTGCCGGCATCCTTGGTGATGCTTTTGGTGATTTTAAAAAGCTGGCTAATTTGCTGCCGTCGTTTAAAACCGGCGATGGGGATCTGGTAAGGGGTGTGGAATGGCTGGACCCTAAAAAAGGATTCCAACGCAAAGAGTTTCTGACCAAGGCGGATCATGCCAAACAACGAAAACTATTGGCACAGAGATTAAAAGTTTGGGTGAAACATCTTTCCAGTGCGGAAAATATTGATGATATCCGCAAAGGCCTGAATGAAAATGCTACCAAACTTGAAGCTAATCTTGAAAAGAATATGAAAAAGGTTCATAAAGAGAGCCGTGATATGGAAATAACTTATCGGGCGATTGATAAGTTTTTTGCCAATGCTCAGGCTGAACCTGATGACAAAATTAATGCCTGGTTTTCCAATATCAGTCCGGAACAGTTGATGGATCCGGATGACAAAGATAAATTGGAAGAATTAGGCAAAGCAATTGCCGATGAATACCGCGAGTGGGGCATCAAGCGCTGTTACTCTATGATGTGTGTTCCCGGTTATCTCGGTAGTGTTGAAAATATTGATACTCTTGGCCGTTTAATAGGATTCCCCAACAAGGTTCATATAATGTCCGACATGCCGGATTTTGAATCGGTTGAGGAAATTATGGACATGCTTGATGATCCAAGTTTCGACAGCCTTAAGGGTGTCGATAATTACAAGCAATATGTATCTCTGTTTGCCAACTATGTTCAGGCTCGCAATGCAAATGAGTTTGAAGATGAAGATATGTGGGTTCCACCCTCAGCAGCAATAGCCGGTAAAATGTATCAGGGGGACCTTTCGGTTGGCATGCAGCAGCCGATGGCCGGTTATAAATACGGTAAAATTAACGATGCCAAGTATCTTCGTTTTCGGGCCAATCAGCCGGATGCCAGTAAGATCAATGAAAAAGGTGTCAATCCTATTGTGAACTTTGAAGGCCAGGCGGTGGCAATGGGTTCAGAGACTCTTTTTGGCAAAGAGACCTTCAATGTTTATTCCATCCGCCGTACCTATGATTATGTTTACAAGACTCTGAGAAACTATCTCAACAAGCAGACATTTAGTGTTATTGATCAGAAATTTGTTGATACAATGCGAAAGGATATCGATAAATTTATGAAAGCTATCAGTGGGGGAGATAATATCCTTCAGGATTATGATGTCAAGGTTTTTGCTGATGAAGAAATGCGGAAACGACAGGAGATAGATATACAAGTAGCTCTCAATCCAAAATACCCGGCTAAAACCTTTAATATTGAATTCACAGCCTGGGGTGGGGATGATACTACTAATGTGAAGGATAAGTAATATATTTGTATTATTTTTTAGTTATAAAGAAACTGGAATTATCATAAACGCATAAGGAAATGAAAGGATAAACAATGGCACGCAGACCTATATTAGAAATCGACGGCGTACCTTATAAGAATGTCTATATGGTAAGCTACAGGCTATACACAGCCAAGGATGAAACCGGCCGCCCGTCGGACAGAGCTCACGCCGGAACTATTAAGGTTACTCGTGAATCCGACGAAACCACTGATATCGCCCGTTGGGCGATGGATACCAGCAAACCAAACTGGAAATCCGGAAAGGTTACTTTCAGGAATCCCGATGATTCCGCGATGAAAGAACTCACCTGGGAAGATGGATTTATTACGGAGTATATTGAGACCATTCCTCATGTTAAAGATAATCCGGATACCCAGATTTTTGAATATTTTGAAATCTCCAGCCACAAAGTGACAATAGGGGATGCCGAAATTGACAATCGCTGGGAAGAATAATTCTCACTAATCAGGCAGGATTATATGAAACTGTGCCAAAAGTTTTTTTCAACTCGCGTAGACGATGGGCTTATCTCTGCCCATTACTATTTGGGGCAACACAAGGCCGCTCTCTACGCGATTAGGAGAGCAATATTATAACTTATGGCACAATCTTATATAATATCCTGCCTGGTTCTGTTTTTTTAAGAAATAGGTCAGGAATAAAGCTATGTCGGAAATGAATACAACGACAGAATTTAATACAGTTTGTGAAGGTCAAATTTCTGTTGATGGTACCAGGATTACCTATGATATAACGTCGATAAATCTGAAGCAGTCGGTTGACACACACCATGTTCTAACTGTTCAACTTCGTGAAGTGGGTCAAATTTCCGAAGGGTCAGATTTTAGTGATCCTACTAGTTATACCTCTTTTTTAGGGAAATCCATTTCATTAACCATTACTCCGGGTGAAGCGGCAGTCGATACCAGTCGTCAGACGAGTTTTGTAGGTTTGGTGACTGAAGTCAGACTGGAAAACAGTATTGACGGTCTCAATAATGTCATCCTGACCGCTCACAGTCCGACTATCACGATGGATACTTTAAAGAAGAATAAAATATTTCAGCAGGATGATTGC
>DAOWMZ010000338.1 GCA_030642845.1 Candidatus Zixiibacteriota bacterium | reverse complement strand
TCTGGGCCGTATCTCAGTCCCAGTGTGGCCGATCACCCTCTCAGGCCGGCTATCCATCGTAGCCTTGGTAAGCCGTTACCTTACCAACAAGCTAATGGAGCGCGGACTCATCCCTATGCGGCAGGTTACCCCACCTTTGACCTCATGATGATGCCATCTCGTGGTCTTATCCGGTATTAGACCCCCTTTCGAAGGATTATCCCGGACATAAGGGCAGATTGTCCACGTGTTACTCACCCGTTCGCCACTTTACTCGCCCAACCGAAATCGAGCTTTCTCGTACGACTTGCATGTATTAAGCACGCCGCCAGCGTTCGTTCTGAGCCAGGATCAAACTCTCCACAACAATTATAAATATTCGTTGATTTCGAATTAATCCCGTGAACAAAACGTTACTTTTATAAGGTACGTTTTGTTCGGATTTAAAAAAAATAGGTCTCAAAAAAATATATGAGTCCTGCAATTAATGCAGGGCCCGCCAATTCAATTCATATGATGGCTATTTAGTTGTCAAAGAACAAAATCAGCAAAAAAATTCTGCCCGACCAATTGTCCGACAGAAGACCATAATAACTGTCTGTTGATTCCAAGTCAAGACTTTTTTTGGTAAAACTTACAAGAATTTAAAATGTTTTCGCTATCTATTTAATACTGTAAATCCACCTCAAAAAAATCAACTTTTCATCTTCACACCTGATTAGATCCGTTAAACAAACCAAACCAGTATCATTATCGGCTTGCCATCATAATACTTAACCGCCTACCTGTCAAGACCTTTTTACAGTATTTTATAACGCCATAGTACGCAACACATTAAGACGACATTCGCACACCTTAACCTTGACCATTTTTATTAAATTTAACAATAAACCTTATTTTTATTGAAGTATGCAACCCTCTGTTCTATTATAGAATATGTCTATGAATAACTTAAAGAAATATATAGCTCAACAGCAGGGATGGTTCACCCCTCTTTTTATAGTTTTATCGGCTTTTATCATACGTTTAATCTACATGCTGCAGATAGAATCAATTCCAACTTTCTACTATCCGATCATGGATGAACAGTATCATGTCTACCTGGCGAACTTAATTAATAATGGCAACCTATTGGCGGAACCGTTCTATCGCGCACCCCTATATCCATATTTATTGGCTTTCTTCATGAAAGTCACAAGTGACTCTCTCTTTATGGTTAGGTTAATTCAGATCATTCTGGGCTCATTCCTTCCTCTTCTTATTTATCAATTAGGTTTGAATATTTTTACGAAAAGAATCGCATTTGCTTCAATGGTTGTCGCTGTTTTTTATCCCACATTTTTGTATTACGACACCACTCTCTTGATCACTCCTATTATGGTTCTCTTGACTACTCTATTTACAATTCAACTCTACAGGTGTCAGTTTGGTCCCAATCGGATTCTCAATTTTATTATAGCAGGATTATTGTTAGGTATTTGTGGTTTAGCTCGTCCTAACATTTTAATTGCAGGTCCGGGATTAATTGTTTGGGTCTTTCTAATTCTTAAACCTTCGATTGGATTGAATAGATCTATTATAAGATATGCCTTGATTGGAGTTGCATCATTATTGATAATCCTTCCGGTAACTCTGAGGAATTATCAGGTAAGCGGTGATCCGATATTTATCGCCTGGCAGGGGGGATACAATTTCTATCTTGGAAATAACAGCAAGGCTACCGGGTGGTCAGCAACTGCACCCGGAATTGACCAGAGCTGGGAAGGGGGATATTTACAATCGATCTCTATTGCAGAACAAGCCAAACAGAAAAGGTTGAAAAAATCCGAAGTGTCTGACTATTGGTATGATCTTGCCATAGATGAAATAACAAAATCACCGGGCGATTTTGTTGCCCTTCAATTTAAGAAGTTGAGATTATTTATAAACGGTTATGAGATTCCCAACAATCAGGATATTTATATTTCCCGATGGTTTGCTCCTATTATTAAACCTATAATGTTCAATAAATTTATTTACTTCCCTTTTGGATTATTAGCACCTCTCGCTATTATTGGTTTTATTATCTCCCTTCGTAAATGGAGGAAGTATCTTATATTATATATAATCCTATTTTCCTACATAATTAGTTTCCAACTCTTTTTTGTGTGTGCGAGGTATCGACAACCTCTTATTCCTCTAATGATATTGTTTGCAGTTTATGCAGTTTTCAAAATTTATGAATTCTTCAAACAGCATAATTATAAAGTTTTAGGTTTATTAGCAATTATCTTTCTGGTATTATTTATTGAAAGCAATCACGATATACTAAAACTATCTCAACAAAGAGTCGAAGCTGAAAACCGCTTGATGTTAGGTAATGCGTTTATGGAGCAACAGAAACCGGGCAAAGCTATCAAAGAATTTGAAAAAGCGATCGAAGCCGATTCGTCCTATGCTCTGTCTTATAATAATCTCGGAATGCTGTTAGCTCAAAGGGAGAGCACTTTTGAAGCAATTGATTTGTTTAAAAAAGCAATTGCAGTTGATCCGCTTACAGTAGAGACATTTTTCAATCTGGCCACTGCATATCTTGAAACAGGAAAGATTGAGAATGCCATAAATTTATTAGAAGAAGCAGCCCGGCTGCATCCTTATAATGATTATGTTTATTTGAAATTGGGGATGACTTATTACGAAGCAGGTATGACAGACAAGGCCAAAAGTTTTGTCGAAAAGAGTTTGCAGCTTAATCCTTCCAGTCAAATAGCCAGACAAGTCTATCAACAGATACTGGCTTCGCCGGATTCATTAAAGTAGTAGTATCATTACTTGGGTATGTTGAAAAAGGTTATGGAAGTGTGACTCAGTAATATTCAAACGGGCGACACAAGGCCGCCCTCTACTCGGGGTTATACTGTTTACTCGTAGCGACAGGGCTTGTCAACGACATGATATGTCTCCGTCGTGATTTCCTGTCCAAATGGACTTATTCAACACTCCC
>DAOWMZ010000113.1 GCA_030642845.1 Candidatus Zixiibacteriota bacterium | reverse complement strand
GCTAAAAATTCATTTAGAATTACGGGAGGGAAATCCCCTCCAGGAGCAATGAATCTAATTCCATTATTACTATTTCGATCATCCCAAGATACATTAGCTGATAAATCATTATAGTAATTATCAAATATTGTATTTCTTTCATATAAGAATATTTCTGATGGAGAAAGTGATGGAAGATTAACATGGTCAGCCAATTCAAGAGTTGTATCATTTTCATAAAATATAATCTGGAAAAATGCATTAGTGACATCATTAGTCCCAACATTTGTAATAAGTATAGAAACATTGGTTAAGCCATCAGAATAGCTTACATCCAACAATTCAACCGCCAGATCATTTGGGACAGGAGTAATAGAATTAACATATCCTGGCGTTGAACCAATCAGATCAACAGACTGTTCGACTATACTTGATAAAGCTGAGAATCTCTCCCATGAGTATCCATCCAAACCTGAACTTATCCATTCGAATTCTGAAACTAAAATATCATTGTTGTTATAAAGTTCAATTATCCCTGATGAATTGGTCAAGCTGAATGATTCTTCGATTTCTATAGGAGTCAAAATTAATGTCTCCTGATATGAATCTCCCCATAATATAGAACCATCACCCCAATATTCCCCAAATCCCTGTGGTGTCCCTTCAATAAATATATCTTTACAGAAGACTTGATGTGCTTTACTCTCTAACTCAATTCCGGATGCAAATTCTATTATCTTTGTTCCAATATGTATTTTGTAACCATCGAGCGATTCTATTCCACCGGAATTATTATATAGCTCAAACCATTCTAAATTTCTATCACCAATTGGTTCGTTAGCCATTACTTCATTGATTATTATCTCAGCATTAACATTATTAGAAAAGAGGATAAGAATTATTAATATTGAAGATATTAATCTGATCATAGCAATGCTGTTGCCTCCAGAATCACTGTTGTGCTGTGGTGGTCATTGCTTGATCTGTTATAACTGTGGCTGAATTTTATTCCGGTTGAAAAATTAAGGAATAACTGCTGTTTGATTCTGATAAATGAATACCAATAATCTATCATACTGTTATTAATATCTATATGAGACAGATTTGACCAGAACTCCAGAGAACCAAACCGAGTATTGGTATTGCGCAATCTCATGAACAAAGACAAATAATCTTTCTCCCCTGTTTTAGTCTGATAGCCAATATAACTTCTTACAAATAAATTACCAGAGGAAAATCGAGTTTCCAACCTTGTTTTATGATCTTCTGTTTCCGATTCGTTTTGATCTTTAAATCGTTTTTTTGTTTTATAAATATGATCCAGCCGAATTGAGAGTTTTTCGTTAATTGATCTGATCAATCCGCCCAGGTATTGGATATTAAAATTATCCTTATCAAGCCCGGAGTAAATCAAAGAGCTGACCATTTCATAATTTGGAGATAATTCAATTATAGTTTTGAATAATCCTCCTTCAACTCCTGTCCTGCTGGTAGTAATTGATAAATCAATTTCTTCAATATCTTCTGAATGGGAAATATTACCCGCTTTACTTCCAGATGAAAGATCAAGGAAATTATTACTATACGACCATAAAGAATATCTGATATCGGCATTATTAAAATGATGTCTTCCTTCGGTGACAAACCCGCCGAAACCACTTTTATCACCGGTTTGCAAATTCAGTTCAACTGTTGCATATCCTTCTGAATATCCATATTTGGAAAAGAGACCAACTTTATTATCAATAAAAGTAACTTCGTTACTTTTATTTTTGATTCTGTTCATTCCTGCTAATAAGCCAAGTTCAATTTGTCCAGTTTTTATTGATGCCATAGCTGCCGAAGACATAATTTCATGACTGCTATCACGATTGAATGATAATATGGATTGTATATTGATTTTATTATTGGGAGACATTTTCAAAAAAAGGCCGTTGGAACCACCGTAATCCGGAAACAACAATGATTCATCATTTATCTCTCTGGATAAATCCAAAAACTTTCCCCGGTATCCTGAGACAGTCCCCAAACCCAACCTTTTAGAAAAGTTACCAATATGAATTTCTTTTAACAAGCCTCGCTTGTTTTTGTATCTTATAGAGCGATAAATAACACGTTCGTATCCGCTATATTCTCTTTCGATTTTAAAGATCGTTTGTAGATTTTTATTAATATTTATTTGTGTTGCAATATGATACCGCGAAGTATCCTCTTTTTTTAATTTCTGATAATATTTATAATTAACTTTTGTATGATATTTTGATCGATGAGATTTGGGAATAATCAATAATTGCTCCTGCTCCTTTTCCAATTTAGTCTGCAAGCTATTTTTCTGTTTCAAAAAATATGAGAGATTTGGGATATAATCGAGAAGATGAATATTTGTTGAATCAAGTCCGGTAGCCAAAATATCTTTAATTATGATATATTCGTTATAACTGATTTCCCCCAATAGAAAAGCCTGATAGAGTTCTTCATCACTGTCAAACAGGTCAGAAGAAACCGACTGCCCGCAGGCAATGCCTGCCCATACAACAAGGATAATAATTATTAAATTTACAATGCGCACATTCAACGAAGATTATATTTTTTTAATTTTCTATAGAGTGTTCTTTCGCCAATTCCAAGTTTTTTGGCTGTCTCTTTCCGGTTGCCGCCGGTCTCTTCCAAAACCTGTTTGATCATCATCTCTTCCATCTGTTCCATAGTCCCCCCGCTTTTCATAGACTCTGATTCCTCATACTGATCTTCCGGTGTTCCCCCCGGCAGATGTGATGTAATCAAATCTCTCAGAAGTTTTATTTCTGTTCCCATTTGCAGAATGGCTCTGTAAATCAGTTCCTGACCGGCTTCCTCAACAGTTTTTCCGGTTGATACAGGCAAGTGATCGAGTTTGGAATGCTGTTCATCAATAAAAGCCTGCACATCCTGATCTCTCACCAACTCATTTGGCTTGAGAGCGATCATCCGATCAGCAAAATTTCTCAACTGTCGGACATTACCCGGCCAGTCATATTTGATCAAGAGTTCCAGAGCAGAATCAGAGAAATCCATTTTTTTATAGCCTTCCCAGAAATAAGAAAGCAACGGCTGAATATCTCCTTTGCGTTCAAATAGAGGAGGTAGAACAATTTTAACAACACCTATTCTGAAATAGAGGTCTTCACGAAATTCTTTTTCAGCTAAAGCTTCAGTAAGATCGCGATTAGTAGCCGAAATTACTCTAACATCGGCATGACGGGCAATCGATGACCCAACCGGATAATAAGTACCATCTTCAAGAACACGCAAGAGTTTAACCTGTGTGTCCAGTTTGGTTTCTCCAATTTCATCTAAGAATATCGATCCCTTTTCGGCTTTATGAAATAGTCCTTCCCGTTTTGCTACTGAACCGGTGAAGGCTCCTCGTTCATGACCGAACAACTCCGATTCGAGCACACCTTCGGCTAATGCTCCGCAATTTATCGCTACAAAAGGATTGTTTGACCTGTTTGAAAAACGATGAAGAGCGTTTGCTACCAGTTCCTTTCCGGTTCCCGATGAACCGACAATCATAACCGGAACTTCGGTAGTGGCAACTCTATCAATTGTTTCTGCTACTGCTTTCATTCTGGTAGAACGACCGATTATTCCATATTGGGACAGCAGCTTTTTACCATATAAAATATTTTTAACTTTACGAGATATTTTTTCTAATCCCTGGTAGCGTGAAAATGAACCATCAATATATTCGGAATTATAATCTTCATAAAAATCATCATTAGTCATCAGCCATATCTCGGTTAAACCGTTAAAACGATGAATCTTTGTAGCCACCGTCGGTTTGATTTCAGACCGAGAATCATCTATTAGAATAAGATCAACTCGCGACTCTTTAACTATTTGATAAATTTCCGAAAGTTCAGTAACTACCTGGCCAATCTCTGACCAGTCAATCGGGTTTTCATCCTCACGACGAGGATCAATAAAAATCAGGGTTTGATTTATCATCGTTACCGGAGATTCCTATTTATAAAATTATCTTTTCTTTCTTCTTCGTTCTTTACGGTTGGGAGATCTCTTACCGGTTTTCCCGGACTTCTTTTTCTTTTCTACAATGAACAGATCTATCTCGTGCCTGAGTTCATCCACTCTTAGAACCCCTACTTCAATCTGATCACCAAGACGAAAAACCCGTCCGGTACTTCGTCCTTTTAGGGTGTAGTTTTTTTCATCATGGCTGTAATAATCATCATCAATTGAAGAAATCCGCACCATCCCTTCAGCTCCCAAACCGTCAAGACGGACATAAAAACCATAACCCGTCACTCCCGAGATGACACCTTTGAAAACATCCCCTACATGTTTTATCATAAACGATGCCTGCTTGACTTTGATTGCTTCTCTTTCTGCTCTTTCAGCTAATCTTTCTGTATCTGAGCAGTGTTTGCTGACATTGTCGATCACATTGGGAATACTTTTGGCAAACGATGGCTGGTATTTTCCATTTTTCAAAGCCCGAAGTAATCTGTGCACGAGAAGATCAGGATAGCGGCGTATCGGCGAAGTAAAATGAGAATAATGTTTAAAAGCCAATCCAAAATGCCCGATATTATTTCTCTGATAAACCGCCTTTTGGAGAGAACGGAGCATTAGTTCATTAATAAATTCTTCTTCAGGTTTCCCTTTAATTTTCAGAAGAAATCGCGCCAGATGAATAGGTTTGGTTTTATCAGAAACAGGAAATTTGTACCCAAGACGAGACATCATAGCCGAAAAATTATTGAGTTTTTCCACATCCGGACGGTCATGTACGCGATAGATCATTTGCTGCCCTTTGCGGAATACTTCCAATGCGACCGCTTTATTGGCAACCAGCATAAATTCCTCAACCAATCGATGCGATTCCAGACGGACCCTATTCCCTAATTCCAGAACTTCCCCTTTATTATTAAGAGTGATTTTTGATTCCGGGAGATCAAAATCAAGGGAGCCTTCAGCGAATCTCTTTTTACTTAAAATAGAGGCTAACTTTCTGGCCATAGTTAAACTGCTTGCTACTTTATCAATTTTCTTTTGAGATTGAGGTTTAAGCTCTTTTTTATCATAAAAATCCTGGACTTCTTCGTATGAAAGCTTTGCCTGGGATTTTAAAACCGAATCAGCCAGTTCCCATGAAAGCATATTTCCTTTATGGTCAAATTGAATAAAAATCGAAAAGGCTAATCGTTTGCGATTTGGTTTCAGTGAACAGACATCATTGGACAAAATTTCCGGAAGCATCGGTATAACTTTACCCGGCAGATAAACCGAATTCCCACGGAGAAATGCTTCACTATCCAACTTGGAACCGGGTTCAACCCAGAAAGAAACATCGGCAATATGAACCCCCAAATTGTATCCCTGTCTGTTTTTCTCAATAGAAATCGCATCATCATGATCTTTGGCATCAAAAGGGTCAATGGTATAAATGCATTCCTTTGTTAAATCGAGCCGTTTTGATAATTCATCATTGATATTTTTTGAAGTCTGCAGTTCCGCTTCATTAAGAATATTTTGAGGAAATTCTTCGGGGAGATTATAGATTTTGATAATCGTTAAAAGATCTACTCCCGGATCTTCGGGATAGCCTAAAACATCGGTTACTTTTCCAACCGGATTAAGATTGGGGTCTTCCCATTCAATAAGTTTGCATACCACTTTTTGGCCATCTTTGGCATTGTTGATTTCAGCCGCAGTGATATAAATATCACGATGAATGCGGGCATTGTCCGGAGCAACATAAGGGAAATGTTGACCTTTATGAAAGATACCAACAATATTTCTTCCCGATCGTTCAACTACTTTAACAACTACACCAGCCTGACGACCACCAGGCATCCCCGTAAGGCGCACCATTACTTTATCACCATCAAAAGCAGTTCCAACGCTTAAAGAAGGAATCAGAATATCCTGTTTTTCAGGATCCACCTGGACAAACCCCACTCCTTTACGAGTTAATGAGATTTCCCCGACAATGATATTCATCTCATCCGGTATGGCAATTCGTCCTCGTTTTAGTTTGACCAGATCGCCATTCAGAATCAAATCTTTTACGATTGTTCTGAATTGGGGAAAGAGACTTTTTGGTATTTTAAGGGCTTTTCCCAGCTCCTTCATTTTCATGGGATGGCTGGACTGCTTTTTTATCGCAGTGAGTATTTTTTTTGATGATAGTTCCATATAAAACGAAATTACATGGAGCAAGAGGCAATGTCAAGCAAATCTGGCGGAATTCAGCCACATTGGCAGTGGCTAAGCCACTTTTATTAATATTTTATAGTATTATCTGGTACTTAACAAATCAATAACTGATTTTGAAGTCATATTATAATGAGCCATAATTGCGATCCCGGCTTTGAGTTTAAACATCTCAGTAATCATATTGGTAAATTCAGAG
>DAOWMZ010000036.1 GCA_030642845.1 Candidatus Zixiibacteriota bacterium | reverse complement strand
TATTTAGAACATGGAATAATCTATACTCCACCTGAAAAATAGTAATTAATATCAGAGTATCTAAAAGAAACCGATAGAAACTCAAATCAAAATCTATTGTAAAAAGTGCATTATCTTTGCATTTTATTTACCTGAAACTGTAAATACTATCATTCTTAGTTGTAGTGCAGATCCCAATAACCCCTAAAATAACAATGTCTTACATGGGCAGGTTCATTGGCTATAATACCGCCACGACTTTTGCAGAATCAAGTACAAATAAAAAAAAAGCGTCAGTTTCCAGACGCTTTTTTAAATAAGTTGTAGCAATAGGTCTATTCAGGCTGCCAAACTTTCCATACTTTTCCAACCAGATCCGGTCCTGGCTTAAGGGTATCCTTTCCCGGTTCCCAACCGGCCGGACAAGCCTCAGCCCCTTTGGTTTTTCGGACATGCTGGAAAGCATGAATTTGTCTGATAGTTTCTTCAATTTTACGACCAACCGGAGGTGTCATGACTTCCATTGCCTGGATAACGCCATCCGGATCAATAAGAAACCTTCCCCGAATATTCACTCCATTAGCTTCATCATAAACGCCATAGACTTTCCCCAGATTTCCGGCTCCATCTGCAACCATAGGCCAGGGAATGCCATCTCTGGTCATTTTATTTAGCTCTTCTTCTACCCAGATTTTATGAACAAAAATACTGTCAGTTGAAGCTGACAACACTTCGACACCAAGCTTTTGAAGCTCGTCAAACTTATCGGCGACCGCCGATAATTCTGTCGGTCAGACAAAAGTGAAATCACCAGGATAAAAGCAGAGCAATACCCATTTACCAAGATAGTCAGATAATTTTACACTTATGAATTTTTCCTTATGATAGGCGGGAGCTTCAAAATCAGGAGCTTTTTCGCCGACTCTGGCTATAACCATTTTATTTTCTCCTTGATCAGAATTATTATCATTGGAATTTTTTGAATTAGTCTTCTCGCCAATGACCTTACCGGTCGGTTTGGCGCACCCAACAGGTTCTTCAGGCATATGCACCTCCTTATAAATCATAGATCATCTACAAATATGCTTTCAATAACCTCCATTACTATAATAATAACAGACAATAATGTCAATTATATATCGAAATATAACTCTAAGTTAAGGATGTTGTAGAAATAACCATGCAATATTACCTCTTTGCAATTCAGATCATAAATTGGTTACATTATGTCAAGAATGCATACTTGAACAATACTTGTAACCTGTTGTATAATAAGGTGATAAATTGGTTCCATCTGTTCCAGTGAGTAGGCACAACTTTTGCAGTATCAAGTATAGATAAAATTCTTTACACGGGAGTTATTATGAAAAGAAATACTTATTTGATTTTAATAATAGCAATATTTATGCTTTTATGGGCTGCATCTGGTTGTGATAAGGAAAGGATTGTTGAATCAACCAGTTATGTTCAGGAAATAGAATATGTTTATCTTCCGCCTGATACAATTGTTCAGACAGATACGGTTTTCAACAGTGATACTTCGACAGTATATATCACTGACACCGCTTTTGTTTTTGATACTGTAATTCAGATATATAATAACTATGATACAGTAAGTATTTATATTTATGATACTGTCTCGACTGTTTATAACCACTATGATACAACCTATATAATTGATACCGTTTCAACTGTTCATAACCACTATGATACAACCTACATAATTGATACAGTTGTGCAGGTCGTAAATAATTATGATACGCTCATAATAATTGATACAATTCTGACTGCACAGTGTACGCCTAACGAACATATGGCCTTGGGAGCGCTGGAATATTATTCCGATCCAATAGTTATTGAAGTGATCAATGCTGATTATGGTTATAACAATGGCTGGATATTCTACCTGTCAACTTATCAGGTTGATATAACAAAGCAGTCTGATAACATATATGATATTTATGGTTACATTGATTACTGGACTCCGGATTGGTCAGGATATTTGTTTTTTGAATATTACTGGCGTTTAACATTTACCGGAGGAGATCCGGCTGATCCAACCAATTGGCAGTTTTCCGAACCCCCTTCAGCAGTTGCCGGTCATGAACCTGGATTGAATCTTATTAAAAATCCAGATAGACCACAGACGAATTTACAATAGTTATTTAATAACAAGAATATCGTATTCATTTTTAAATATTAAATCCGTACTCTTTAGAGTGCGGGTTTTTTTATAGATGAAAAGCATGAATAAACATCTTGATAAATATCCATTATTGTGTTATCTTAAAATAAGGATGCTATTTCAGATCCATACATTTTATCCTGCATCAAGCATGACATCATCTGTTCTAATATAAACATCTTACATAAATAGTATCTTTAGATCTGAAAATAATATCATGGGATTAAACATCTATAAAAAAGGAGTTATTCTATGAGTGCTGAAAAAATATTAAGAGGTCATGATCTGTTCAGATCACTTGGATTAGAAAAAACATTTGAAATCAAAGGGTATTCATCGGTAAAAAAATATCAAGCTGGTGAAATCATTTTTGGTTTGAATGATTATGCTAACCATGTTTATATGTTAATGAATGGGTCGGTCGACCTGCAGTTGCCGTCACAACATCATGACTACAGCCTGTCCATAACGAAAATTGAACAGGGGGAGTTATTTGGTTTATCACCACTTCTTGGTTCAGAACGATATACTGCCTCTGCTCAATGTATGGAAGATTCTGAACTTCTATTAATTGAAGCTAAGCCTTTTCAGGATGTTCTGAATGATAATTGTATTATTGGCATGAGTATTATGCGCAAGGTGGCGCATATCTACTTTAATAGATATATGAATGTCTTGAAAAACCTTCAGGAAATTGCGGGACAAATATCATTGATACAATAATTCCTGGTTATTGACTTACAAATTGGAGAATTTGTACTTGGCAAATATTCAATAAATCTGTAACATTTTAAGATCCTATTCGTCTAAATAATTGAGACAAACTTTTTTGGAAGGAAGGATCTTATGGTAAAACAAAGTGGAACTCAGGGAAATAAAAATCTGGTTTTGGGTGTTATTGGTGTAATTGTATTATTGTCATTATGTGCTTTGGTTGTGATGATGTATGGAACTGATGTAGGCTCTGTGTTTAATTAGCAGCATTGTAGATGTATTACTCATATGTAATTGATCTGTAACGAAATCTAATATTAGAAACTAATGACTGCATAATAATACTGTAGACAATAGCATGGATAATTTAAAAGCAGGATAATACCTATTCTGCTTTTTTTAATAAATAATACTATAAAATTACTAATCGTCCTTACGATATAAGTGTTCCAATGATTGTATGTGGTGAAATAGAATATAATCAGAATAGTTCTTTAAATATGGCAAAACGGGTCACTTTAAGTTATATTAGAATATGGAAATTAATATCGGAGCCAGTTCCTGCCTTTTGGGTAATAAAGTCAGGTATGATGGTACTCACAAACATGTGAAACCCATCAGGGATGAATTAGGTAAGAATTTTAATCTTATTGCAGTATGTCCTGAAGCAGAAACGGGAATGGGAGTCCCTCGTGAAAAAGTTGATCTTAATGGCTCTGTCGATAAACCTCGTATGATTGGGGCAGAAACCAGGATTGACTGGACTGCAAAGATGAATAGATATTCCAGGCAGAAATTAATATACTTAAAAGCAATAAAGTTAAGAGGATATATCCTAAAAGAAGGTTCCCCTTCCTGTGGGATGGAAAAAGTGAAGCTATACAATGAGAAAGGAAAGATTCTAAAAAAAGCACGAGGTCTTTTTGCTAATTGTCTGATGAATAACTTGCCTTTGATGCCGGTTGAAGAAGAGGAAAAACTTAATGATCAGAAACTCTTGGATAATTTTATTCTCAGAGTATTTGCTTATGATCGTTTGTGCAATATTATTGATAAGAGATTCAATAGAAAAGCAGTATTAGAATTCCACTTAGATAATAAGTATCTGATCACTTCTCATAGTCGGAAACATTATAAACTGTTGGATCAATTAGTAGCTGCAATCAAAATTTATAAACCCAATGAATTTAAAGAACAATATTCAACTCTCTTTATGGAAGCTCTTAAGGTTACCTCAACAATAAATTAGAATGTAATTGCCCTCCGGAATATAATTGGTAATCCTTAGAAAAACTTATCGTCAGATGATAAATAATATATTTCAAATATTGTTATCTAAATTCCCATCCAATAGAAATGTTGTTTCGCAATCATGTGTAAATAGACACAGCAACTCCATGACTTTATCGTAAGAGTGTGCATCACAACGAATTATAATTTAATACAGATTTAGTTATGTTTCTGTTGCATAAAATAAAATAATTTGATATTATTAGATATGAACATCAAAGAAATTGTCTATGATTATTATCTGAGTTGGGTAAACAATGATCGGGAAAAAGTACAATCATTGCTGGATCCGAATCTCAAATTCCGCAGTCCCAAAGATAGTTATGAATCAGCAGATGCTTTTCTTGAAAATTGCTGGAAGTATGCGGAGGGATTCAACGTATTTAACGTAAAGCATGAAGTCTATGATGTGGAATGCTGCTATGTTGTCTATGGCTCCATCGATTTTTGCTGTGGTGATTTATTAAAAATTCGCAACGGTAAGATATACGAAATATACGTCACATTCAACCCGGAAAGGTAATTCAAGACAAGACAGATACTAATTCTATTAATTCATTTCATGTGAATTGATTTGGGATAATATATCTAATATCTGATTATGATATATCTATCTTTTTGTTTTTTCCATAATCATTAATTATACAAATAACTCATAATTTCTTATCATTTGATCAGTCTTAAGTTGTATAAGTAATGAATACTAACATTAGATATTATGAGTAATACATGTTTTGTTGTAGAATCATAATTTTATTGAAAATATTTGATTGTAATGGCTTGATCAATTGTAATAAATTACGATAATAATAGAATATAAGTAGTTCAATACGGAGGTTGAATTTGTCGAATATAAAAAAGAAAAAAGGTGTCATTGCTATCCTGACCGGTGGTGGTGATGTCCCCGGGTTAAATCCTGCAATTAGAACGCTTACTATCAGGGCTATACGAGAAGGTTTTCAAGTAATTGGTCTCAGACGTGGATGGGCCGGCACAATCAATATTAAAAGAAATAAAAAAGCAGATAACAGTCTGGCTTATCAGATTTTAACAGAAGAGATTGTAAATAAAGCAGGAAGAACAGGGGGGACTTTTTTACACAGTTCCAGAACCAATCCCTGTAATGTTCCCAAAATATCAGTCCCTGATCATCTGAAGAGCCAATACAATAACGAGATTAATGATCTCACTCCTGAAGTAATTAAAAATCTTGATTTTCTTGGGGTTGATTATCTGATCCCTATTGGAGGAGATGATACCCTAAGTTATGGCGTTCGTTTATATAAGGAAGGGGTCAATGTTGTCGCAATGCCGAAGACTATGGACAATGATGTCCCCGGTACGGATTATTGTATTGGATTTAGCACTTGCGTTACCAGAACAATTCAGATGACTCACAATTTACGGACTTCAGCTGGATCGCATGAGCGAATATTAGTGCTTGAAGTATTTGGGCGTTATGCCGGATATACGGCAATGCTTCCTACTATGGCCGGTGCGGCAAATCGATGTGTGATCCCCGAATATAAATTCAACATGGATAAATTAACTGAGCTATTGGTAAAAGATCGAACGGATAATCCCAGCAAATACTCTGTAGTTCTTGTCTCTGAAGGGGCTATGTTTGAGGGAAGCAATATGGTTTTCAAGGAAATGGAGAAGGATGCTTTTGGTCATGCTAAACTGGGCGGGATTGGTGAATTGGTCTCTGCCAAAATAAAAGAACTCTCTGCTAAATATAATAAAAAGAAACCGGTTAATGTTATTAATCAAAAGTTGGGTTATTTGGTTAGAGGTGGTGATCCGGATGCAATTGATTCTATTGTTCCTATGGCATACGGGAATCTGGCTCTGGATTTAATTCTCAAAGGGGTTCATGGCCGATTAGTTGTGCTAAAAAATGGACGTTATGACAATGTCCCTATTGACGTGGTTACCAGTTTCAAAAAATATGTCAATGTTGAAAAGCATTATAATACCGACCGTCTCCGACCGCATTACAAAAGCTTTGAAATGCTGCCACTGTTTATTATGACCAGTGATTAGATGGCAGGATATTATTTTTTAATTTTAAACCACCTCTTCATGGGGTGGTTTTATTTTTGTTAATATTTTAAAAGTTGACAATAAACTGATATAATCATTTAAATATTCTTGACTGCAAAGAAAAAGGAACGGTATTGCCGGCAAATAATCGAATTATTAATTTGGTAATTATTCTATTAATTATAACCATTCTTACAGTTCTGTTTATTTCTAAAGTCAGCCCTCACATGGTAGATTATGCAGTATTTCATAAAGCAGGTGAGAGGTTTATCAGTGGAGAGATACTTTATCAGCCCTCTGATGGTCATTATCAGTTTAAGTACATGCCATTCAGTGCTGTTTATTTTATTTTACCGTCACTTTTCCCATTGTTTTGGGGAAAGCTTATCTGGTTTATAATTGTTCTCTTATCAGTATTTGGAACATTTTATTATTCTTATAGATTTATAAAAGCAGACAATCAATCCTGGCTGTTTGTTCTATTACCGACTATTTTAGTAACAGCACGTTTTTTTGTCCGTGAGATTGATCTGGGGCAATCAAATGCTGTTATGATTGTACTGCTTATTTTAATGATAAATGCATTGCTTCAAAATAAAGAAAACCACGCCGGAATATTTCTTGGTATAGCTTCAACATTAAAACCCTATGCCATAATTTTTATTCCATATCTATTATTAAAAAAGAAATGGCGGGCTGCAGGAATCTCCATGATGTTTTTGATAATATCATTTTTTGCACCTGTTTTGCGATATGGCTGGGACGGTAATTTGTCATTGCTCAACGAGTGGAAGGTTTCCTTATCAGGTTCCACCCCTCAATTATTGACCAATCCGGATAATATTTCTTTTTTTGGGATGTATGCCAAATGGTTCGGAATAGAAAATTTATCAATGGTTTCAATACTTGCTTTTTGTACGATTATAATAATTGGAATATTTGTATTAGCGGCAATTATTAAACCGATTTCATTTAATAAAAATGATAAAAGTCAGATAAATGTAAAAACAAAATCTGCCCTGATTTCTGAATGTGCTATTCTGCTAATTCTAATACCCTTGATCACTCCTCAGGGATGGGATAATATTTTCTTTAGCAGTACATTGGGTCTCATCTATTTATTATCTATCAGAAACTCTCTTCAACCGATATTACGATCGGTTCTCTATATTGATCTCGTAATTATAGCTTTTACAATTTATGATATCCTGGGCCGTTCCTTATACAGTCTTTTTATGCACAGCTCAGCATTAACGGTATGCTTTGTGACTATCGTAGGTATTTTGCTTTGGTCAAGATTTCAAATGAGTATAAAATCAACTCATTAACAGGTATTATAAATACAGAGCATCAACTAAGTTTTCAAGTAATGCTTATGCGTTTATTTCCTTAGCAATCAACTCTCCCAAAATATCAGCAGCATTATCAAGATCTTTTTCCGTGTGAGCGGCAGAGATAAAACAGACTTCGTAACCTGATGGTGGAAGATAGATACCTTTTTCGAGTACAGATTCATGGATGCGATTAAAATGAGTTATACCTTCAGATTTAATTTCTGATGCGGTAAGGGGGAGAGAGCGTTGGAAAGCAATCCAGAATATTGATGCAATTCCAGCAATACTGACATCACATCCCTGAAGATGATTCAATAAACGAGTGACAAATCTTTGGTTAAGTTTTTCAAGCTGAATATGAATCTTGCCATCTGCTAGTTTTTTTAGTGTAGTTAATCCGGCTCGCATCGCTACCGGATTTCCCGAAAGAGTTCCTGCCTGATATACGGGACCCAAAGGGGAGAGGACATCCATAATGTCGGTTCTTCCGCCAAAAGCACCAACCGGCATTCCACCACCTACAATTTTACCATAGGTAACTAAATCCGGTATAATGCCGTAATATGCCGCAGCTCCGGTCATGCCGATACGAAAACCGGTAATGACCTCATCAAAAATCAACAAGGCTCCATGTTTCTCTGTTAATTTTCGCAATGATTGGATATATTCCTGATGCTGGATCAACAAACCATTATTAGCAGGGATTCCTTCGATTATTACTGCAGCAATTTTATCACCCTGTTTGTTGAAAAAATCTGTAAGAGCTTTTTGATCATTAAGAGGAAGAACAACAGTATCAGCAGTAATATTTTTTGGTACACCCGCCGAAGAAGGTTGTCCAAATGTTGCCAAACCTGATCCGGCTTTAACCAACAGATGATCACAATGACCATGATAACAACCATCGAATTTAACAATCAAATCACGATCGGTAAATCCCCGTGCAACTCTGATAGCAGACATGACTGCTTCGGTTCCGGAAGAGACAAAACGTATTTTATCCACATGTTCAACATGATGAACAATAAATTCAGCTAATTCATATTCGATCTCAGTAGAAGTTCCAAAAGAGATACCTTTTTCTGTCTGTTCTTTTATCGCCGACATAATATCCGGGTCACAATGTCCAAAAATGAGAGGACCCCATGAACTACAGAAATCCAGATAACGGTTATTATCAGCATCAATCAGATAAGCTCCCTCGCCACGTTCAATGATTCGGGGGATACCACCCACAGAACGAAAGGCTCTTACCGGAGAGTTTACACCACCCGGAATAACCTGCTGAGCAAGTTTAAAGATTTCCTGTGATCGATTTGTTTTACTCATTATCCTATCCTATTTTTTTACTATCGTCCTATAGCGATTCCTGCGGTTTTCGAACATGCGATCACCGAATTTCTTGCTCCGCCATTCCTGATATGATGAGAAATTTCCTTCGTACCAACGTACCTTACCTTCCCCTTCAAAAACCAGGAGATTTGTACAAACTCTATCCAGGAAAAATCGGTCATGACTGATAACCAAAACACAACCGGAGAAATCTAATATTGCTTCTTCAAGCATCCTAAGAGTATTGACATCGAGATCATTGGTAGGTTCATCTAACAGCAGAACGTTCCCGCCAACTTTCAGAACTTTAGCGAGATGACAGCGATTGCGTTCACCACCGGAAAGTTCGGAAGATTTTTTCTGTTGACTCGAACCTTTAAATCCAAACTGTGACAAGTATTGTCTAATCGGAATAGTCCGGTTACCAATTGGAATATCAGTGACCCCTTCACCAACTTCATCAATAAGACTTTGATTACCATCAAGCGACTGCCGTTCCTGATCCACAAACGCAAGATGAATCGTTGACCCGATAACTAAATCACCTGAGGTCGGTTTGAGTTTGTTGGTGATAAGATTAAGCACGGTCGTTTTTCCCGAACCATTCGGACCAACCAGTCCTACAACACCGGAACGGGGAATAGCAAAGGTCAAGTTTTCAAACAAATTGGCATCATCAAATCCCATAGTAACATCATTAAATTCAATCACCTGTTTACCAAGATCCGGTCCGGGAGCTATTTGAATAACAGTGCATTCCACAAGATATGCGGATGCCTGGTAATTTGCGACCTCCTCGAGCGAGGGTCTGCCTTCGGCAAACAAGGCTTTAATCACCAGAATATTTTCTTGAACAAGCCGGCTGACGAGCTCAGG
>DAOWMZ010000340.1 GCA_030642845.1 Candidatus Zixiibacteriota bacterium | reverse complement strand
ATTTTATCCGAACTCCCCAATGACTCGATTTTATCCTGCAATATTGTCGCTAACTGATCCCCACGTTTACCGGCGGCGTTGATTGTTTGGACATCAACCATCTTGCGGGTTTTTACTTCATGGAATTTGACATTAAATGGATCAAGATCCAGTTCGATAAATCCTTTTTCAAAAGTCCTCTCACTTTGCGACATACGCTCGGTCGATCCGCAGTAGTAAGCTCTCGGCGCCACTTTGGAATAATTATGAAAATGCCCCAATGCTGAATAATCAAACTTATTGAGAATATCCATCGGAATTTCCAATTCGCCTAGTTCAGCCATAGCAAACTCAGGCATCCCCGCCGCGACACCATGAGTCATTATTATGTTATACTTTGATTTTAAATCAGGGGAAGATTTCCCTAGTTCCTGTTGGAATATTTCATTTGTCAGGCAATTTGGGACTGCTTGAATACATACATCATCAAATATATGCACTTCTAATTTCCCGTTAGAAACCACAACAAGGTTGTCGATCTGACGGTAAATATCAAGAGCCGCCCCTTTGAATGGCTGTTTGGGGGCATCGTGATTACCGGTGATAATTATTGTCGGGATAGCATTAATTTCCGCAAGTCTGTGCAACTGTTCTCCGGCAATAGCCATCACTTTATTAAGAGGCCGGGTAGAATCAAAAAGATCCCCGGCATGAATACACAGATCAGGCTTTATCTTGATTATTTTATCAACCGCTTCTATAAAAGAGTTGATAATATCTTCCTGACGCAGAGTAAGTCCGCTCTCTCCTCTTCGGGGATGGTTTGCTCCGGCTCCAAGATGGCTATCAGCAAAATGACAGATTTTCATAGGAGGAAATATAATGTAATATTGCAACTAAGGGAATCACAAAATCTTGTTACCTAAGCGCGGACAGGAATCCTGACAGTGCAATAATACACACCGGCGAACATAAAGCCCGCCTCTACGCGTTTAGAAAATATTTTATTATCACGTAGGAGAGGGGCTTGTCTCCGCGAAATACATAAAATAGGCGACACAAGGCCACTTTTTACGCATAAATAAAAATATTTTTAATAAAAGCCACAAGGTGGCTGGCTTAGTAAATATTATATCTGGAGATTCTATCTCTGAGGGTGTTGCGGGAAATTCCGAGAGCTTTGGATGTTTTTACCTGATTACCACTATAATGTTTCATACAGGATGAAATAACCGCCCGTTCAAATGATGATTCCAGAAAATGGAAAATCTGTCCGGGAGAATTTACAATCAGCTTCGGCATAATCGGATCAACAATCGCCTGGAAAGATTCGGTGTAGTCATCCTGAAGATTTTCAAGATCAATCTCAACATTGTTGGTTTCAGTGGCAATTGGGAAATCTTCCGGCTGAATAGTGTCGCTTTTGGACATTACCATGGCGGTATGAATATTGTTCTCAAGTTCTCTGACATTACCCGGCCAGTAGTGCCCGGTAAGAAGCTGCATTGCTTTTTTAGAGACAGTCTTCTTTGACTGGTTCAACTGCCCCATGTATTTATCAATAAAGTGATTTACCAAAAGCGGAATATCGGTTTTACGCTCCCGAAGAGGAGGCATATATAATGAGAATACTTTCAAACGATAGAAAAGGTCAACCCTGAAAGAGCCCTCCTTCATGGATTGTACCAAAGATTTATTAGTAGCGGCAATAATCCTGACATCAACATCGATAGATTCATTTCCGCCTACCCGTTCAAAACATTTTTCCTGAAGTATGCGCAGGAACTTTGACTGGGTGAGCATCGACATATCACCGATTTCATCAAGAAACAGAGTCCCTTTGTTAGCTTGTTCAAATTTTCCTATCCGTTTAAAGTAAGCTCCGGTAAAAGCACCCTTCTCGTGTCCGAACAGTTCTGATTCCAAAAGTGTTTCATGTAAAGCAGCACAATTAACAGAAAGAAATGGTTTTAATCCGCGATTGGAATTGCGGTGAATAGCTCTGGCAACCAGTTCTTTTCCTGTTCCGGATTCACCAAAGATTAAAACAGCAGCGTCGGTTTTGGCGCCTTGCCCAATCATCTTGGCAATCTCAACGATCTCCGGAGACTGGCCGATTATTGCACCGACATTTCCCTTGGGTGTGTTTTCGTGGCTTTCATGAATTTCAGGAGCTATTCTTCCCTTGTAGGTATATCCACATGCTTTACTGACAGTACTAATTAATTTTTCAATCTGGAATGGTTTGGTAAGATATTCATAAGCTCCTTCGCGCATTGCTTCGATAGCATTCTCAGTTGATACAAAACCGGAGATAACAATAACAGGAAGCTCGTCTCTGACACCTTTGATCTGCTTGAGAACTTCAAGGCCAGACAAAGTTGGCAGATTGACATCAAGCATTACCAGATCAATATTACTATCATCTTTCACTACCTGTTCAACTTTATCACCATCTTCTAAAAACTGAAAATTAAATCTATCAGAATCAAAAAGATTCGCCAGTGATAATGAAAGATCTTTGTCATCGTCAACCAATAAGATGTTTTTCATCTACTCAATTACCCCTTTGTAATATATCTTTTATATCGGTTGACTTGGGAATTCTAATAGGGGAAATGTTTAAAAATATTACAGTATTATTGTTTTTTTAACTGATATTTTTCGATGAGTTCATATAATGTAGTTCGGCTGGTAGCTAATTGTCTGCTGACTTTTGAGATGTTCCAATCAGCAACAACGAGAGCCTTTTTGAGATGTTCCATTTCGGCACACTCTCGAACTTCCTGAAGAGTTGCAAAAGGCTTGTCCGGTTCTTCATCGGAACCCAAACCAAGATCCTTCGGACTTATATTCTTATTTTGCGATAAGATAACCACTCTTTTAATTTTATTCTCAAGCTCTCTTACATTGCCCGGCCAATTATATGAATCAATAGCTTGAAT
>DAOWMZ010000167.1 GCA_030642845.1 Candidatus Zixiibacteriota bacterium | reverse complement strand
GTGACCAAAAAAAGTGAGGGTGGATGGGATCGAACCATCGACACCCTGCTTAAAAGGCAGGTGCTCTACCACTGAGCTACACCCCCAGAACCATTCCAAAAGAATGTCCTGAACGGCCTAAGATATTGACTTATGCCTGATTGTCAATCTGTTTTTTTTAACCTTCAAATAATAATAAAAGAGACTTTTTCACTATATTTTGACAAAAATAATCAATTTGTTGAATTTTACTCAATTTCATGACAGATTTATGACAAATCACCATGGGAAAATATATACTGTTAGTCGTTGGCTTAAATAAAACTTCGAGGTGTCTTTCGAATACCTCTCAATCCTCGAAGTATAAATAAAAAAGAGACACACCTCCTCTGTGTCTCTTTTTGTATCTAAGATACTTTTACTTAAATCTACCTATTATATGTTTATTTTACTCCTAATAGCTCAACTTCAAAATTAAGAGTGGCATTAGGGGGAATTACGCCACCAGCTCCTCGTTCTCCATAGCCAAGTTCACTGGGAATAATTAGTTCTCTTTTACCACCGACTCTCATTCCTGCAAAACCATCATCCCAGCCTTTTATTACCTGGCCGACTCCGAGAGTAAACTGGAAAGGACTGGCGGTATTGGAACTATCAAAGAATTTCCCTCTTATACCATCTTCATAAAGCCATCCGCTGTAGTGAACCTCAATCATCATTCCCTGTTTGGCTTCCTGTCCGGAACCAACTTCGTAGTCAATAAATTTTAACCCTGATTCAGTTGTTACCCAATCATCATTACAACCCATAATTAACACCATTAAAATTAAAGTTAAGAAAAATCCAAATGTCTTCATAGTTTCCATCCCATCAATTATTACATCATTATTGTATCTTCGCGCCGTGGTCCGGTCGATATTATTCTAATTTTCACATCCAGATCATCAGCGACATATTTAAGATAATTGCGGGCGTTTTCACCCAGTTCATCAAAAGCGGTTTTGCCGGTTGAACTAACCTCCCAGCCGGGAAGGGTTTTATAAACCGGTTTGGCATGGGCAAACTCAGATAAATCCAGAGGGACTTCATTCATTGTTATACCATTTATAATGTAGCTTGTGCAGACTTTGATCTCATCAAGACAATCAAGCACATCAAGCTTGGTCACAGCAATAGTGTCAACACCGTTGATTCTTATTGCATGACGCAAAGCAACCAAATCCAGCCAGCCACATCGACGTGGACGACCGGTAGTAGCACCATACTCATCCCCTTGATGCCTTATTTTCTCTCCAATATCATCCACCAGTTCAGTTGGGAACGGCCCGGCTCCAACTCTAGTTGTATAGGCTTTGATAACACCGACAACCTCATTAATCATATGTGGTCCGACTCCCAACCCGGTCAATGCCCCCCCTACAGTAGTGTTGGAAGAGGTGGCAAAGGGGTAAGTTCCCAGATCTACATCAAGAAGCGTCCCCTGTGCCCCTTCAAAAAGAATAGTCTTACCTTCTTTATTTGCATTGTAAAGAGCCAATGAAACATCAGCAACTAACGGCTTGAAAATATCAACCAGATCCATAAGTTTATTAAAGGTCAACTCCAGATCCGCTCTTTCATCTTCTGAGCCGGTCAGGTATTGCGCCTTTATAGTTTTCTGGAATTCCAGCCTCTTTTTCAACCTGTCCGGATTAAACAGATCGATAACTCTTATACCATTTCGAGCAACTTTGTCAATATAAGTTGGCCCAATGCCACGCATTGTGGTACCTATACTTTTTGTTCCCCTATTTTTTTCCTGTACGGCATCAATCAGCTTATGGTAAGGCATAACCATATTTGTTGCTGGTGAAATCCACAACCTTCCGGCATAGTCAATTCCTTTGGATTTCAGAAAATCGAGTTCTTCAAGGAAACCCCAGGGATCAAGAACAACCCCGTTGCCGATATAGCAGCTTTTCCCGGGATGGATAATACCTGAAGGTATCAGGTGAAGGACATATTTTACATCACCGACTACAATCGTATGCCCGGCGTTAGCTCCCCCCTGAAAACGGGCGATAATATCTGATTTTGCTGCCAGCAAATCAACAATCTTCCCTTTGCCTTCATCACCCCATTGGCAGCCAAGAACAATCATATTGTTTTTCATCTAATTTATATCCCTGTCTTGATAATATTCATTTATTAATGAGCTTATTGCCCCTACCAATTCTTTTTTACCGGTGCCAGTGACCGATGAAAACGCAAGGACAGGTACACCAAGTTTTTTCTCAATTTCAGCAACTTTCCTGTTGCTTTTATCGCGGGTAAGTTTATCGGTTTTGGTAATTGCCAACAGGGCTGGAATATTCCTATCTCTGAGCCAGCCTAACAACTGTAAATCCTGCTCAGTTGGATCCCGACGACAATCCAGAAGCAGTACCAATCCGACAAGCTCATTGGACTTGCTTAGATAATCCTCTATCAATTTACCCCAGTCTTTTCTCATCACCTTAGAAACTTTAGCATAGCCATAACCGGGTAAATCTACCAGATAATAATTTTCGTTTACCAGAAAAAAGTTCAATGATCGTGTTTTCCCGGGGGTAGAAGAAACCTTAGCAATTCTTTTTTCACCAACAACCTGGTTCAATAGAGATGATTTCCCGACGTTGGATCTGCCAGCAAAAGCAATCTGCGGTTTTCGGTCTTTGGGCAATTGTTTTAATTCAAAATAAGAACCAACAAACGTACACGAATTTATTCTTAAAGAGAGTTTTTTACTCATCATTCCTTCACTAAACAAAGATCACTGTAAGCAGTAATCTCCATTATTGCAATAACCTATTCGCCCGTCCTTTTGCTCTGGCATTCATCCTGACAAACGGTGATCTAGTTAATACCAAACGAAGAACATCCCTGATTGATTTTACGTAATGTAATTTTAATCCATCTTTTAAATCTTTGGATAATTCGGCGATGTCTTTTTTATTTTTTTCTGGAACAACAATAGTAGTGATCCCTAATCGTTTTGCCGCCAAAAGTTTTTCATTCAATCCACCGATTGCAAGAACATCACCCGTAAGGGTTATCTCGCCGGTCATGGCTACATCGGTTCGCACCGGAATTCCTGTCAAAGATGAGACAATCGCTGTCAACAACGTAACACCGGCTGAGGGGCCATCTTTGGGAACTGCTCCTTCGGGGATATGCACATGCAAATCGATGCTGTCAAAGAAATCCCCTTTCAAACCATAATTTTCAGCATGATTGCGAACATAGGACATAGCTGCAATTGCTGATTCCTGCATCACTTCCCCAAGTGATCCGGTCAGAGTCAGATTTGCTTTGCCCTGCATCAGAACAACTTCCACCGGAAGAACCTCTCCTCCGCTTTGTGTCCAGGCTAATCCGACGGCATAACCAACAGTAGGGGTACCTTTGATATCTGTCCCTACATATCTGGGAGCACCAAGAATTTTATTTATTTTTTTCTTCGTATAGATCAATTTACGAATCCGTTTACCTTCGGCTATTTCAACGGCAGATTTTCTCAGCACACTGGCCATTGATCGCTCAAGTTCTCGAACTCCGGCTTCACGGGTATAATGGCGGATGATTTCATAAAGGGCATCATCTTTAAACTCTACCGATACTTTTTCAAGACCAATCTCTTTTACCAGTTTTGGCAGGAGATAATCTATTGCAATAGCCTTCTTTTCAAAATCAAGATAACCGGGCAGGTGAATAATTTCCATTCTGTCGTACAATGCAGGCGGAACAGTACCTACTGAATTAGCAGTTGTAATAAACAAAATATTGGAGAGATCATAATCAACTTCGAGATAATTATCAGAGAATGTAAAATTCTGTTCCGGATCGAGAACTTCAAGCAGAGCCGATGAAGGATCTCCTCTGAAATCAGAACCGATTTTATCTATTTCATCAAGCAGAAATACCGGATTGGAAGAATCGGCTCTTTTGATACCCTGAATTATCCTGCCGGGCATGGCTCCGATATATGTGCGGCGGTGTCCTCTGATTTCTGCTTCGTCGTGTACACCACCTAATGACATTCTCACATATTTTCTACCCAAAGCTCTTGCAATGGATTTTCCTACCGATGTTTTTCCCACTCCGGGAGGACCGACCAAACAAAGAATAGGACCACGCACTTTACCTGCTAACCTGATAACCGCCAGATGTTCCAGAATTCGCTGTTTGGGTTTATCCAAACCATAATGGTCGCTATCAAGAACCGCTTTCACTTCTTTAAAATCAGTTCTGTCTTCGGTGTTATCATTCCAGGGAATTCCCAGCAGCCATTCCAAATATGACCGCACAACTCCAGACTCAGCCGAATAGGGATGCATCTTGGAGAGCTTTTTAATCTCTTCCCCAGCTTTGGTAACCACATTTTCAGGATATTCACCACTCTCTAATTTGGCATAGAGATCATCTACTTCAGCAGCTGGCTCATCAAATTGACCAAGTTCATCTTTTATAGCCTTCATTTGCTGCTGCAAATAAAACTCTCTCTGAGAACGGGACATCGATTCCCTGACATTACCTTCAATTTTCTGTTCAATCTTGAGGATCTCAATCTCTTCTCTTAGTATCTCCGCCTGAAGCAGGAAACGATCCTCAATAGAAAATGATTCCAATATTTTTTGCTTGGTTTCGTTTTTCTGAAGAATATGAGCTGACATCGTATCCGATTGCTGGTCATAATTTTCAAGCGATGAAAGTGTTACCAATACTTCATCAGGTATCCTGCGGTTAAGGCGTACATATTCGGTGAATAATTCGATAACCATACGAGATAAAGCTTCAGTCTCACGGTGGGTCTTTTTAGTTTCTGAAGATTTAAGCGATATATGTCCGGCCATATATTCGGATTTTTCCATAAACGTGTCAACTTCACAACGAACCATCCCCTCAACCAGAACTTTTAGTGTTCCGTTAGGCATTTTCATCACCTGAAGAATCCTGGCTACTACTCCGACTTTGTAGAGATCTTCGGGAACCGGATGGTCAACATTGGCTGAACGCTGGGCCACCAATAGAATCAGCTTATCCTGATCCATCGCCTTTTTTAGAGCCCGCATAGTGAATTCACGCCCTATTAAAAGGGGATAAATCATATGTGGAAACACAACTACATCACGTAGTGGAATTATACTCAACTGGGATTTTATCGATATCTGTTCAGCATTATATTCAATTTTTATCTTTGCCACTAATACTCTCCTAATCTTTGGGTTTGGGCAAACGAATCAAGATACGCTATTTCACCTGTCAGGTAAATACCTTTTTGGAATTAGTTTTGGGGATATTTTGGGTAGTCTGGTAACCGACTGCTTGGAGAGTGTTGATAAACCCTGATTATGTTGTGTTAGGTCTTGGACACGCCAAAGGCGTGTGTGTGACCCGCTATGATAAAAATCAATGTATTAT
>DAOWMZ010000157.1 GCA_030642845.1 Candidatus Zixiibacteriota bacterium | reverse complement strand
GGTTCAGGGGTATGTAACCTTTCCGGGAGGGGATGGACTTCGGCTGACAATCTCAAGATATTATTTTAATAATAATGTATATATTAATGAATTTGATTCAGCCCTTGTGGATACAGGTTCGGGTTTGGTTCCTGATTATTACTATCATCAAATCCGTCGGGATGATTTTATAAGAACGCTGGAAAATTCATTACTTCTTCAATTGTTTGTTAGTGATAATAATGATGAAATTTTAAATTCCACTTATGAACAATTGCAGTCTGACCAGTGGATAAGTCGTCTTGAAGAGTTTTTACAGCAGAGTGAATTTTATTATTCCTCTCCTACAACATTGGAAGCTGAACAAATATTATTTGAAGCAAATTCGGAACATTATTCAAAAAATACAATCAATATATTAGATCAATTTATTAGTAAATCTATTAATATCGATAATAAGCTTCTTTTTGGTATGTCAGACTATATTTCCATGAGGTTAATGCAGATTGCCTGGCAGAGAGAATACGGAACCTTTCGCAGCTATAGTGATGTTACAATAAAATATAGTGATGATATTAAATATGCGTCCCAGTTGTTAAGACCTGATATGAAAGAAGCAACAAAACATTGAATAAATCCGGAATTACAGTTTTTTGCGATTTTGACGGCACTATCTCAAGGCGGGATATTGGCTATAATATTTTCAAGCATTTCTCGCATGGGAAAAACGATGAACTCCTGCCGGATTGGAAATCGGGTCGCCTTTCCAGTCGGGAATGTTTATTAAAAGAAGCTGAGATGTCACCGGTCACAGCCGAAGAACTTTTCCCTTTTTTGGATCAGTTTAAACTCGATGATGGTTTCCCTGCATTTGAAAAGAAATGTTCTGAAAATAACATTGATCTGATAATTCTTTCCGATGGTTTTGATCTCTATATCAATTATATGCTAAAAAAAAACAATCTGGACAGGCTCAGTTTGATTACCAATCATGGCTGGATAGAGAACGGATTTATAAATATAGAATTTCCTCATAAGAATAAAACCTGCACCAAATGCGGCAGTTGTAAAGGGGAACGCATCCGGGAATATCGCAATGCTAATAGAGAAACCACCAGGATTGTTTTTGTCGGTGACGGCTATTCTGATGCCTGTGCTACTGATGAAGCTGATATTCTCTTTGCAAAAAAAGACCTTGAGAAGTACTGCCAAATCAATGATATTGAGTATTGGCCTTATGATACTTTTTATGATGTAATAAGACAACTGGAGAAGATGAAAATTTTATCGGAAAGTTAATCCGAAAAATTCAGGGAGAATTTGATGAAAGCGATTGTGATGGCAGGTGGATTCGGAACCAGGCTCCGTCCTCTGACAATAAATGTCCCCAAACCGATGGTTCCAATCTGTAACGTACCGATGATGGAGCATGTGGTTTCTTTATTAGTCAAGCATGGTATAACCGAGATAACATCATTGGTTTATTTCCAACCGGAAAAAATTCGCAATTATTTTAAAGACGGCTCGGAGTTTGGAATTGAGATGGATTATATCCAGCCGGATGATGATTACGGTACTGCCGGAGCGGTGCGCTATGCTTTGAGTTCATCCAATGAACCGGTTCTTGTAATTTCCGGTGATCTGATTACTGATTTTGATTTGACCGAAGCTATGAACTGGCATAACGAAAGAAATTCTGATGCTACAATTCTGCTGACAAGGATGGAAAATCCTCTGGCATACGGGATTGTAATTACCGATGAAGAAGGGCAGATTAACCGCTTCCTTGAAAAGCCATCATGGGGTGAAGCCTTTTCAGATACAATAAATACAGGAATATATATCCTTAATCCTTCGGCAATTAAACTTATTCCACCGAAAACAAATTTTGATTTCTCTCAGAATCTTTTTCCTTTGATGCTCTCGCGCAAAATGGGGCTGTATGGTAAAATAATGAATGGTTACTGGAAAGATGTCGGGAATATTAACGAGTATCAGTTAGCTCATGTCGATTTTTTCAGTTCCGCACTGGATCTCAATCTAAAGATGAATAAAGAAATAATCGATGATGCTATCATTTACAAAGGAGACAATATTTATGTTGATGATAATGTTGAGTTCTCCGGCAAGGTTATCCTTGGTGATGATGTGCATTTGGAATCGGGTGTAAAGCTTCATAATTGTGTGATAGGTGACAGAAATCGTATTGGATCGGGAGCGGAATTTAAGAATAGTATTATCTGGTCGGATTGTAGTATCGGAGCGGAAAGCAATCTATCATCAAGTGTAGTCTGTTATAATGCCCGTCTGGGTAGAAATGTTCAATTAATGGACGATGTCATCGTCTCAGATGATACAGTAGTCGGCGACGGGGCTACAGTTAAAGCCAACTGCAAAATATGGCCGGGTAAAATAGTTGATCCGGGGGCAATTGTCTCTACTTCTATTGTATGGGGTGACCGCTGGAATCGGGAACTGTTTACTAATTCAAAAATAACCGGCTTGGCATTGACAGAAATTACACCAGAAATGGCAGTTAAAGTAGGGGCGGCTTTTGGAGCTTTTTTGGGTGCCGGATCGGAAGTTGTCACCAGCCGTGATGCTTCTGATACTTCTCGTTTAATAAAGCGCGGCCTGATGGCTGGATTATTGGCGGCCGGTGTCGATGTAGCTGATCTTGAAGTTCTTCCTATTCCGGTAGTACGCTATGGCCTTCGTAAAGGTAATTATGCTGCTGGTATTTTTATTCGCCATAATCCGAATGACTACCATCTTATTGACTGTATTTTCTTCGATGGGTCCGGTCTGGATATGCCGACCGGCAAACTCAAAAAAGTTGAACGGATGTATTTTGGAGAGGATTTCGAGAGAGCCTCGCTGGATAATATTGGACACCTTGATATGGTGCATCATGTGCTCGAAGATTACCGTGAGGATTTCATTAAAAATATTGATGCCGACTTAATCCGCAAAGCCGGATTTAAAGTTGTGATCGATCATTCCAACGGATCTTCAAGTCAGATTTTCCCAAACCTATTTTCACAATTAGGGATTTCCACTGTTGAGCTTAACGCCAACTTAAATCCCCGTAAATTTTCCTCTTCTCCGGAAGAAAACGCCCAGGCAACAGTGCAATTATCTTCGATTGTTACTTCACTTAACGCTGATATTGGCTTTCTTTTAAATCCGGTTGCTGAAAAATTATTGGTAATTGATGAGGAAGGGAAACCGATCGACAATCAATTATTGTTATTGATCGTTCTCGATCTTTTCCTTCGCACTCACGAAGCCAAAAAAATTGCTGTACCGGTTAGCTCCTCAATGGGAGTTGATGATATCGCTTCCGCATATGGAACCGAAGTTGTCCGGGTAGCTAATGAGCATCTGGCTATGATGGAAATCATCCTCAAAGGAGACGCTGATTTTGTTGGCGGTACAAAGGGTGGATTTATTTTCCCGGGATTTCAGATGGGTTCCGATGCCATGTTGGCTATGCTTAAAATTCTGGAGATGATGGCTAAAACAAAAACTCATCTTAGCGAACTGAGAAAGAAGTTTGAATATCTAAATAGACAAGCGGTCTCTATCCCCTGCCCCTGGTCCAAGAAAGGGATGATTATGCGCAAACTGATAACATCATCGGAAAACAAACAACGACAGCTTGTGGATGGAGTTCGGATTAAAGAAGATACCGGCTGGGTTTTGCTGGTTCCAAATAAGGTAACTGCTGCTTTTGAAATTCAAGCGGAAACAGATTCTGCTGAACAAACAAATGAACTAATAAACCGCTATAAAGCTCATCTTGATGAATGGCAGAATGAAGAGATAAGCTAATAAGGAAAAAGAATATTTTTAAATAAAAAGGCGGCTAATAATAAGCCGTCTTTTTTTATCAAATTTATTCTTAAGTATAAATGATAAAATCGACTGTAGTTATTCTTCGACTTGCTCTGCTTCATTTTGGTTATTATGCACAGCCGGGTCCTTAACTAATAAAGCTATCGGCACCAGCACGCAATATCCAATTACAAGAAGCAAAGGAGCCAAAGTAATTGAACCCTGCCCCAAAGATACATAGCCAAGAATAATAACAATCATAGCAATGGCAAAAAAGATATAGTTCTTTTTGCCAAAAGGCCATTGAAACTCAGTATGTGAAGTTTCATCCGATTTTTTTGTCTTAGTAACCATAATTAATTTACTATTAAAGGGTTAACTGCCCCTTTGTCAAGAAGTTAAAATTATCATTTTTTATGATTATTATACACCGAGCCCAATCCGATCGCCCAAATAAACATAAGCATCTGTCGGACTTCCTCATCTACAAAGGTCGCCTCAGTAAAAGATGTAACAAAAAAGGTAACAGAACCCAATATTGCGGCTAAAATATATGACTTATTGTAGGTTTCTTCAGGTAAGATTTTCCATTTTCTCCACAAAATACGAAATAGTTCAAACCAGATCAGAAAATATAATATCATTCCCGGAATGCCAAAAACAGCAGCAAAATTAATCAGATCGTTGTGGGCATGCACATGCTTTTTTCTCGCTTCCACATCTGGAGGTAGATGTTTAGCATATTCTTTGGCAAAGTTTCCATTTCCAACTCCCAAAACCGGATTTTCTTTAACAAGTTTGAGTGAACTGTTCCAGATATACAGGCGACCCATTTCATCATTGATATTGTATTCCCGTTCCATTCTTTTTTCGATTCGGTCAAAAAATCCGGGAGTGAAAATTGTAACCGATCCTGTCAGGAGAACAAAACAGAGAGCATAAAGAATTGGTCGTTTTGATTTAATCAGGATCAGCAGCAGCAAGCCAAATACCATCGCCAGTATAGATCCCCTGCTGAAGCTAAATAGTGTAGCTATCCCACCTAGAATGGCAGCACAGATAAAGATTGATCTATAAGAGATTGTAAAATTCTTTTTTCCGCTAACAAATAGAGTGATAAAAAAGATTGAGGCGGTGGCAAAATAATTGCCGAACGTTAACGGATGAGGGAAATTTCCACGAACAAGATAGCCAAAACCGGGTGCCGGAAGGAGTGGTTTTGAACGGAACCAGTCAACTCCAAAGCTAAATTGAAAGATGCAATATAAGCCCAATAATAAAACTCCAATCCCAAATCCGGTTGCTAACAATTGGCGGTATTTCTTTTCTTTACAAAGATATATCCCTATCGGAACGGCAATGAAAAGCCAGGCTTCTTTGACAGCTATCAACGATGAAAGCGGAGTGGGATTGCTCAGAGCTGAAATTATCTGCCAGATGATAAAACATGCTATTAAAATGTAAAATCTCTTAAGGATTGAATTGAAGGGATTAAATTGATTTTTAATTAATAAAATTATAAAGAGAAATAATGATACTCCCAATGAAGTCTGTGCAAGGGCTATTGAAAATGTGGAACTAAATATGAATAGCAAATAAAAAGCGAAAACAGCATCAGAAAGTCTGATTTCCGATATCAGCTTCATCCGGCAAGATCGCTTTCAAGCAGTTCTACCAGTGTATGAATGATAAAAATATGTTCCTCTTGAATGCGCTGGGTAGATGTATGCGGTATTATCAAAGCTCGGTCAACTATCCCTGCCAGTGATCCGCCCTTGCCGCC
>DAOWMZ010000053.1 GCA_030642845.1 Candidatus Zixiibacteriota bacterium | reverse complement strand
TAGTTACTTCAATTGGACTTCCGGAATCGAGCCATGCTCCATAATTACTATTATTACTAATATCACACTCGGAAATTCTTGTTTTGGCATAATAGGTTGAGATGCCAGCTCTACCACTGTTCTGGCCTATTATACAATCAATAATTTGAACAGAAGTTGATCCTCCGCTAACCCAAATACCACTGCATGTGTTTTGATATATAACGCAGTTCATTATTGTAGGTGATGCGTTTACACAAAGAATCGCTGCGTTCTCAAATCCATATGGACTGGAATCATCATAAGCATTTGTAATAGTGAAGCCTTCGATAATCGAAGTAGAGTCTTCATTGTTTTGCAAGTGAATTGCAATGTGTTGGTCTGATATTATTCCTTCACAATCTATTATAGTAACAGCAGGGCCACTTTCAGACATCAGGGTGATGTTTTTACCGTTAAAAGTTAGATCTCGGTTTCCATCACCTGTATATGTACCAATAGCAACAAGGACCGTATCACCTACCAAAGCGGAATCAATACCTGCCTGAATTGTCGGAGCATCACCGGTTCCATCAACTTTTACATACCAGATTTGATCTACTTCACAACTGTCACCCTGCCCGTCTCCATCACTATCTTCCTGTAAAGGATTATTAACAAGAGGGCAATTATCATTATCATCATCAACACCATCTCCATCAGTATCAACAGCATTAGCACATATGGGAGCAAAGGCACCAATTAATACTCCACATTGGTTGAATATATGTGTAGATGCACAGGGTGATAGGAAATCAATTCTGAAATCGTTGAATGCATAATCACAAAAAAGAGGATCCATTGATATGTTTCCTAATGAATCTCCATGATAAAGGAGATCCATTCCTCCAAAATCACCATCTGGGTTACAGTAAGAATTATTACATTGAATATCATATTTGCGATATTGTGGATGAGGAAAGAAAACCATTCCAGTTTCTTCATTAAAAGCAATGATATTATATTTAAGTTCAACAGTATCCGGATGAGCAGTCGTTATGGGATGTTGTTCACTTTTGTTTTTTGGAAAATCTTCCCAGCCGAAAAGACCGTCTCTGTTATTCACTATTGTATTATTAATTATTCGGATATTTCGATATGACAGATTCTGCACAATATATAAACCGGTAAAATCATTACCATTGAAAAGAGAGTTGAGTACTTCGGTTGTAACTGATGCATTAGAATAAATAAATGCTCCATGAGTTCCATTGAAAGAGAATTCTGAATTTGTAATATATGCCGAGGAATACCAGTCGGTACTCAAACCGTTTCGATAGTTATAACTAATATTGCAATTTTCAATGATAATTCTACTTGTTTGTGAACGACAAAAGATACCGTTACAGGTGTTGAATGATATTTCACAATTTCGTATAGTTGGAGAAGAATTATAACAGTAAATAGCAGCAGCATTCCAGTTTGCAGTATCATAAGCATTTAATATTGAGAATCCATCAATAACAGTAGTGGAATCCTGTCCGCCTTGAATTATAATCCCCAGATGAGGAGAAGAAGAGCTTCCTTCACAATAGATCTGAGTCGTATCAGGGCCATTTTCAGATTTCAAAACAAGATTTTTGGTGCCAAAATCAATATCTCTATTTCCATCTCCGGTATATGCTCCGGTTGCTACAAGTACAGTGTCTGCCTCTTGAGCAACATCTATACCAGCCTGAATAGTAGGTTGTTCTGATGGGACATGGATAATAGCAGCATTAGCTGAAAAGATCATAATTGTAAATAATAATAAAAATATTTTTATATTCATATTTCACCTTTGGTAAGAATTTGATTCCAATAATATTATAATTATTAGAGTGTGAATTGTCAATTTTTATATGAATGTCAGTATTATTATTATGAAAATATGGTGTTCCTAATTTATTGAATGTTAAGAATTATAATATCAAAGATATTAAAAAAGCAGGCCGGGGAGACCTGCTTATGTGGTGTGATAGGTGCTGAGGATTATATCTGAAAAAGATATTGTAATTTCATAAAAAATTGACGCTGGTTCAGTTCAAAGTCGCGTTTGTCATAATAATCAATAGGGGAATAATCAATCAATCTATCATTAAAACTACTCGTTGATCCAATATAGAAAAGAGTATAAGGGTTAATTTTGTATGTTATCAGTGGATCAATATTAAGAGAAACCTGCCTGTAAATGCCGAATTCATTCTCACCCTGCAAAGTCAGTTCACTCAAAGGTGTAAGGGATTTGAAATAGACAAGCTGCCCTACTAAACGAAATGAAAGCTTCTTGTTTAACTGTAACCGAACTCGAGTACGAGTTATTAATTGCCGGTACCATTCAACATTAAGTTCCTGGTCATTGCCTTTTACAAATGTGATCTCAGGTTCAATAAAAAGTAAATCAATAGGTTTGAAATTCAGGCCACCACTGAAAAATATTTGATCAGCTTTACGGTTGGGACCTCGGGCAATTCTTTCGCTAAGATTAATATCGAAATATGAACCTATCATATCATTTAATCGATTATTCATATTCAAGCTGAATGATTTCATGTTTTTGTGTTCAACATTTTCAAAAACTTCAGAATTAAGGCTTGCATTAAGGTTGATATTTGTTTGTGCAAATCTTAAGCGGATATAATGTCCCACATTGATATTTTCAATTTCTTTTCTGCCACTATTATAATCCCAGCGGGTGAACATGTTAAATGATGGAGACATTCTTTCAAAAATACCATCAGTGAAATAAAAATTATACTGGGAATAGGTTGATGCAGTCCTGTGGTTGATAACCGGATCAAAACCGGTCTGAGTTCGATAACTTGGGCCAACATGATTGTATTGTAGTTGAGCATATAAATTGCGATCACTAAAGTGCAGTCTTGTTATTACTGCATTACCATAGAAGCTTTCACCATCAAAAGCAATTGATTTGGAATTGACATCAAATGAATCGGACTGAGAAACCCAGGGGTTGTTTTCGATTAATGCATTAGTTAATGAAGAATCAGCATCTGTCTGTTCCTGAGTGTGAGTAAATATTCCCTGAATGTCATACCTGAATTTACTGTTCAAACTAAAGTCACCATCAAAACTAAAAACAGTATTCGAGCCATCATCTTTGAAGCGACGGTCATTTATCAAAAACCCAACACGCGAATTACGACCAATAGACTGCGATCCCCTAAAAATATTTATATAACTTTTGCCGGCATTAACATCAGCGCTGCGTTCATCGAAAGGCATGATGTAATACGATGTTTCATCTATAGCTGACAAAATACCAAAACGAAAATTCCCCGGACGACCTGTCACTTTAACTGCCAATTCAGGATCATTAATCATTCTTGAATAGATTGAATTAAACATTGTTCTGAAGATATCAGCACCTTCCTGGAAAAAAGGTCTTCGTTCGGGATAATAGAGAGCAAAAGTACTGTTTACATCGATCTGGCGGGCATCAGCTTCAATTTGTGAATAGTCAGGATTATAAGTGGCTTCGATAGTAATGTCCGAACCAAGAGTGTATTTTCCACCAATAGACATTTCTCCATCAGGATCACCATTTATTAAACTATTTCCATTGTCATCAAATTCTCTTACACTTACCTGATTGCCAATTGCCGATGAGATTAGTTCTATCCCGCGACCCGGGTAAACATTTTTAATTCCATCAACCGAACCCCACTGGCAGGGCCAGCAGTTTTCATCACGGTTATTGGCAGTCCAGGAATACTGATGGTATGACTCACGTGGATGATTGCGCCAGAAATCCATTTTCCAGTTTTGAATCTCAGTAGACGGGAAGCGAAGAGAGGAAAATGGAATAGCAATTTCAACCTGGTAGCCATTGCTGGTGATCTTAGCGTCCGAAAACCAAATCATATCAAAACCGAGATCATCACCCTGAATATTGCTCCACAATCTATCTTTCTGGATTCCATATGGATTAACATAGAGATGATATGCCCAATCTGCGTTTCCGTAAGTATCCAACAATATAATCACAGCATCATCACCATTAAATTGATCTCGCTGGCACATGGTTGCCCGGATTTTTGATGGATCGCCATAACATTTAAAAGCGACAAAAAGATTGCCATCGTTGTATGTAATCATTGCTTCAGTATTAACAAGGGGAGGAATATTCTCTCCCGGACTACGCTCCACAAAATTTCTAATCACTGTGGCATTTTTCCAACCGGGATCATTGAGATCACCATCAATATTAATATTTCCATTGGTTTTTGTGATATTTAGATGGGGATTAAAGACCGGTTCGGCTGTGAAATCATCAGCAAATGCAAATTGTGCAAATAGAATAAGTATTACTGCGATTATAATATTGTACTTACGATAATTATAAATTAACATTTATCAGACTCCTTCAAACAGACCTCTAACCGGACCCCATAAGAGGTAATATTCCACGTTTCATGATTTTAAATTGCAAACTTGTATTACTCTAGAGTCTAATAAATACAAATCATACTTATCTATACGAAATAGCAGGGGAAAGTTTCATTACTGTTATAAAAACAAACTATTTCTTATGTCATGTATTTGAAACTTATTAGGATAATTCCGATATAAATGATATGCCTTTTACCATTTCTCATCCGGCTATAGTTTTACCATTAAAAAAACTTTGGCCGCAATATTTCTCACTAACCGGCCTTATGGCTGGAGCTATGGCTCCGGATCTGCTTTATTTTCTGATTGCAACAACCGCTCCAAGAGGTATCAGTCATTCATGGCTGGGGTTGTTTGTTTTTTGCCTGCCTGCAGGTATTTTATTCTCATTTGCTTTTCATTGGTTGTTCAAGAAAGACTTTATTGCAAATTTACCATTTAAAATGGATAGTTATCTGTCCGGTTTAGCAACAAGCAAATGGGTCCCCAAGGGATTTTTAGCGTGGATAGTATTTCTCTTGTCTATTATAATTGGAATCCTGAGTCATTTTCTCTGGGATGCCTTCACTCATGCACAGGGTGAAATAGCACAGCTGCTACCTTTTTTGAATAATACGATTGTAATATTTGAAAGAAATATCAAAATAACAAGTTTACTTCAGCACTTTAGTACTTTAATAGGAGCAATTGTAACAGTATTATTATTAACTAAAGGAAAGATGTTACCAAAACCAAATCAGGATTTTGTAAGAAGATCGGTTAAGCACAAAATCAATTTTTGGAGTTATAGTTTTGTGTTCTCAATAGTATTTATTGTTTTTGTTTTTTGGTTCTACAAGACATATTATCCTGAATTACCATTACCATTCTGGAAAACAATTGGGTTGGCAAGTTGGGCTGGGTTTTTCTGGGCTGTTGTGTTTTTGAGCTTATATAAAAAAATATTCAAAAAATCATAAAAATAAAGCGGAGCCAAATGACTCCGCTTTGTATTCAAAATATTACTTCTATTATTCAGGGCAATTATCTGGCAGTTCACCACTTTTAAAGAGATAATTAACAAGATGTGTTAAATCTGATACAAGAGGGGTTGTATTGTCAATATATGGATTTATAAGAGTTTCTTCTATGCAGGGAGGTGTTGGGCCACCCTTAAATAAATAATCAACCAGAAATGATAAATCATCTACAAGAACATTATCGTAGCGGTCATAGTTCACATTACCGGTTAAACCCCGACAACAAACCCACTGTGGATCAGGACAGGTACATTCAGCAAAGGGAGCACCGGTTTCTTCCAGCTTAATTACATCATCCCAGTTTAAAATACAATTACCATCCACATCACCGTTCCAAGGGGCTATAAGAGGGGGGGTACCATAGTAAACAAAATTAGTTAGCATAACTAAATCGCTTATTTCAAAAATGCCATCACCGTCAACATCACCCGGATTAATTGGAATACATTCAGGCAAGATAGTTATTGTAGCATTAATTAATATTAATAAGTTGGTATCTATATATGGGACAAGATGATTAGAATCAATGAATATTGAATCAAAGGGCGGCCCGGTAGTCTGCTGCCAATTTAGGCAAATGGTGTCTTCATACCAATGATTGCAGATAAAGTAAGAAGTATCGATGGTGGTATCATATGCAATACCTATAGTATCGCTATTGGGATCAAAAAAATCAGGATACTCAACAATAATTACTTCAACATTAAAAGTGTCACCATGAGGTGGGTATTCTAATACTTCATAAGGCACTTTTATAAACGGAATATGATTATTCTGTGGGGGAATACCTGGCATATATGGAGGTGAGTTTATATTAGTATAACCAACTATTAATATATCATAAGCAAGGCCGTCTATTGATCTGGAGTCAACAGCTTGCCATCCGGATATAAGAGTGTTGATAGTATCCACAATTCCCATTTCAACATTATTTGTATCAATAGAAATTGAGTCATATGGAAGAAACGGAAACACCTTAATATATTCAACACAATCCGAACCTTCCCAGTTGATGCATTGCCAGTAATTAGTATCAATTACGGTAGAATCATTTGTCATAAATTTGATTATATTGGGACTGCCAATCTTAAGCCACATATTAAATCCGGCTACAGTGTCGGCATAATTTGACATATTTATTAGGAGCATTCTTTCATCACCATCATTGGAATAGGAAACTGTGTCGTCAATTCTGACTAACAACTCTGGTGTTTGTGCATGACTTGATGATAATGAAATAATAACAATTAATACTGTCAGGAAGAATGTCTGAATAATTTTAAAAGATGGTTGAAATGGGGACATAATAAACCTTTCACATAATTACATGAACTATATTTTATCCCTTAACAATTTTCGATTATAAATCCTTATGTATAATACAAAGCGGAATCTTTATGACTCCGCTTTGTATTCAAAATAATATTTATATTATTCAGTACAATTATCTGGCAGTTCACCACCCTTAAAGAGATAATCAACCATATGTGTTAAGTCCGAAACATCAGGTGTTGTGCCATTCGTGGATGGATTTATAAGAGTTTCTCCGATACAGGGCGGTGTCGGACCACCCTTGAATAAATAATCAACCAAGAAAGTTAAATCATCTACAAGGGCATTATCGTAGCGGTCATAGTTTGCATTTCCAGTTAAACCGCGACAACAAACCCACTGCGGATCAGGGCAGCTACAATCAACAAAGGGACCACCATCTACTAGCAGGTTGACATCAGCCCAATTAATAATACAATTACCATCCACATCACCATTGTGGGGAGCAATGAGAGGAGGAGTACCATTATACACAAAATCAGTTAACATGGTTAAATCGCTGATGTCATAAATTCCATTACCATCGACATCTCCAGGATTAATGGTTATACAATCAGGGATAATAGTGACTAATCCATTAGTAATAATTACAATATTTGTATCAAGATAAGGTACTAACTGTGATGAATCCACAGTCATTGAGTCATAAGGAGGTTCATAAACTCGCTGCCAGTTCAGACATTCATCACCTACCCATTGAGTACATACAAAATAAGCAGTATCAAACAGAGTGTCATAGCTGATGCCGATTAGATTACCTGATTGATCGGAGAAACCGAAATTATCCAGTGTTCTGTTAATAATTACATCAACAGAGATCTCTTCACCTTGGGGTAGGTTGTCATGTATTTCAAAAGGTATTTTGATTAAAGAACCGTTTTCCTGAGGACCTATTCCGGGTTGAAAGGGAGGAGTAAAATAGTTGGCAATTCCAATAATTCGCAAATTCGTGCCGGAAGGTGTTAATAATCTTGAATCAACATATTGCCAATCAGATAAAAGAGTATTGGTAGTATCAATAATTCCATGATAATTATCTGATGTATCTATAATAAACCAGTCATAAGGGTCTTCACTGGTTACTGACACTGAATCTATACAATCAGGACCGTCCCATGTGAGACATTGCCAATAAAATGTATCAATAGCAAAATAACTGGAATCGGCTATAAAATTGATTCCATCAGGATTGCTTAGTTGGAGCAGGATTTCAAAGCCAGCCACAGTATCTACAAGGTTTGACATTGAAATAGTGAGCATACCTTCACTGTCATCAGAGTAAACGGTAGTGTCGTGAACTGTGATTATTAATTCAGGGTCAGGTGTTATAGTAGGAAGTATAGTTATTGTTGCATGATTAATTTCTGTTTTTTCAGGATCAATAATTGGAACTACAAGAGTGTCAATTGCCATAGAGTCGTAGGGTGGAGACGAAACCTGCTGCCAATCAATACATACTTCACCATCCCATTGGTTACAAATAAAAAGTGATGTATCTACGATAGTATCATAAGATATGCCGATAAGCTGGCCATTGGGATCAGAAAAATTAAAATGCTCCAGATTTTCATTAAAATACACCTGTACATCATAAGGCAAATCAGGGGTAGGATTTTGCAGAATATCAAAAGGAAGTCTGAATAGTGTCCCGTCTTCCTGTGGGGGAGTACCGAAATTCATAATGGGGTTCTCAAAGTCGTGTGCCATAGCTACAACTTTCAGATCGTGAAATTGTCCTCCCAGGGAGTTGGTTAGGATTATTTGCCAGTCATTAAGTAATGTGCTGACTGTATCAATATCACCTGTGAATTGTAACACATCCGGTTGATCAAACATCAACCATACAACAAAACCGGCAACGGTATCGGTTACATTAGACATAGTAACAGTTAAAGCTGTTTCGGTGTCATCAGGGTGGACAGTTATGTCCTGTGCACTAATTATTAACTCAGGAT
>DAOWMZ010000128.1 GCA_030642845.1 Candidatus Zixiibacteriota bacterium | reverse complement strand
TTGAAGAAGAACGCCGCGAGCTCGAAAAATTCGGCGAAACTAAAATGTATGAAATCTCTGCATGGTCGGTTTCGATGGCTTATGATCTTGATGCTTACGAAACAACGTCATTGATTAATGTCTCTACCGAAACGATAAATCAAACTAGTTTGTCCAATGGTGAAATTTATAATCCGGATGCTGTTTATGGTTTTATAATTGATATGGTTGGTGAGAAAACGATGCTGGCTCTGAATCGCATTTTTCAGGAAGAGTTGACTGTTTTTGCATCTGAGAAGCCGGTTACAATTGAAGGTATAAGTTATCAGCCGGGAGCATTACTGCTTCGCAAACTTGGAAATCCAAAAAATCTTCCTGATATACTCTGCGAAATTGCACACGAAATTGGAATTAATATTCAGGGTGTTAATACCGGCAAACCTGATCATGGATCATATCTCGGAGCACCAACTTTCAGATTACTTCGCCAGCCGAGATTGGCAATGTTTTATGGCTCACCCCTTAATTATACCAGCACCGGTTCCATGTGGTTTGCGATCGATAATCAATTAGGTATCCCACACTCGCTTTATACTCTTGATGGTCTGAACGGAATGGATCTCACCCAGTTTAATGTCATAATATTACCATCATCATGGGGACCAATGGGTGACCGAATCGGAAACTACGGCAAATCAAAACTTGAGGAGTGGGTAGAAAACGGTGGAACTCTGATCCTTGAGGGTGGATCAGCAGCATGGGCAGCGGACACTTCCAATTCATTTTCCAGTGTAAGATTACGACGGCAGTCATTGGATAAACTATCTGACTATGACCGTTATCTCAAACGCGAGCTTGCGGCTGAAGCACCCGAAGTTGACACGATGGCTCTCTGGCACCCGGATAAAGTTGTGAAGAAAACCGATAATGGTAAGGATGAAAAAGAGGGCAAGAGTAAAATGAGCAAAGAAGAAATAGAAGATTATGAAAAATGGCAGCGACGGTTCCGCCCACGCGGAGTTATAATGCAGGCCGATATAGAAAAAGAGCACTGGCTGTCATTTGGCATGAGTGATAAATTGCCAATAATTGTTTATTCCCGAAACTGCTTCCTTTCTTCCAAACCGGTGAATACTATAGTTAGATTCACTCCAAAAGAAAACAGCCTCCGTCTGTCGGGATTGTTGTGGCCGGAAGCTCGTGAGCGATGGGCCGGTACTGCCTATTTGACTCAGGAAAGAAAAGGAAGGGGTCAGGTTATCATGTTTGCCGGATCACCAAATTTCCGCGCTTACACTTATGGAACACGGCAGTTATTGATTAACGCGGTCTTATACGGCCCCGGCTTCTCCAGCTACTCCGCCCCGTACGAACGGTAGGAATTGATTTTCTTGTAGGAACGATGCATTCTTGGGATATTTATCTCATTGTTATTGCCTGATTTTTCAATGGAATGCATCGCCCTTACGTAATAATTTTGTAGGCGGCAAATATTACAAACAACGCCTGTCCACATCTGCCCCTTCGAAAAAATATAAATAATTAGATATTTTACTCCTGACTTTTTTAATATTATAATAATCCAGTTATAACTTTTTTAATCTAAGCTGCTTGAAAACTGTCAGACCATCTTCATTGGTTAATAGCTGAGACATAATAAGACTATCCGAAGGGAAAGCCGCTCCGAACATACCATTTGGATTTCTATCTTCATTGCAGGCTACACAAACTGCTCCATTTGATGAAAACCCCAATTCCTTTAAACGAATTTTATCATCCATATCGTATTGCCCATATGTTTCACAAATACAAATATCCGAAAAATATTCACTGGCTGTATCAATTTTCATAAAATAGGTATCTTTGGTAAATGTCCACAATATGGCTTGTACCAGAGTATCATTGAGCTGACTATCCGAGTATAGATACAACCCTGAGTAATCTCCCTCCATAGATGGAAAAGGAGGGAATATGACGTCTGGTTGACATGCCATTTGGATAAAAATCAAAGATAATATTATCAATACAGATATTATAATTTTTAACATTTTATATAACATATTATCACTTTCTTGAATTTAATTTATATTATCATTACACCACTGCAAACATCCCGCTCTATTTAAAGACGAACAATAGACAATTTTATCCAATAAAAAGAAACTTATTAGTCATAAAAAAACCTTCTTTTCCCACTTGTCACCGGAAATTAATTGGTTATATTTGTTACTGCTCTGCTAGTGCGGAGCGTTGATGTTTATAACTTGGGGCACACGAGGGCGTGTGCAGCCCACAGAAATTTATACGTGGCTGGCAGATGTCCACATCTGCTGCAAATCAACTAAGGGGCAGATGAAGACATCTGCCGCCCACTAAAGATAAGGGCGATTGCCGCCCACAATATGGCAGGAGTATATGAAAGGTAAACGTGTTTTAGTTACCGGTGGCGCAGGATATTTAGGTTATCATCTGGCTCAAAATCTTCCCCTTCGCGGTATATCATTTTTTGCCGCCAACGATATCGCCCCCTTCATCAAGTCTGACTACCCCGAAGGTGCTCTTCTTGTTCAGCAGGATGTCCGCGATCCGGATGGAATGTACAAACTTATTCATGACAACAAAATTGATATTATAATTCACACTGCCGCTGCATTGCCCCTATGGAAACGGGAAGAAATATACTCCACCAATATTTCAGGATTAAGAAACACGCTCGAACAGGCTCGCAAATGCAATGTGGAGCGGTTTATTTTTATCAGCTCAACTGCCGTCTATGGTGTTCCCGACAAACACCCTCTCGTTGAAGAGGACGAAATGGTTGGAGTGGGAGCTTATGGCGAGACAAAAATCGAAGGGGAAAGAATCTGCGGCGAATTCCGCAACGAGGGAATGTGTGTCCCCGTGATCCGTCCCAAAACATTTATCGGTACTGCTCGTTTGGGTGTTTTCCAGATTCTTTATGACTGGGTTGACAGCGGCAAGAAAATACCTATTATCGGTAAAGGTGATAATCTTTACCAACTTCTTGAAGTCACAGATCTCATTGAGGGAATTTTTCTCGCCGGAAGTGTTGATCCTGAGTTAGCTAATGATATTTTCAATATAGGTGCCCAGCATTTTGAAAAAGTTAAAACCGATGTCGGCGCATTGTGTGATTTTGCCGGCAATGGCTCCAGTGTACTTCCGACCAATGCAAAACTGGCAAAAAGTGCTCTGGCGGTGTTTGAATTTTTAAAAATATCACCGCTTTACAAATGGATTTATGGCACTGCCGACAAGGATTCTTATGTCAGCACTGAGAAAATTGAAAAAATATTGGGCTGGAAAGCAAAATTTTCCAACCAGGATGCCTTGATTTCATCGCATAAATGGTATCTTGAGCATAAAGAAGAGCTTCAGCACGTGAAATCGGGTATTACACACCGAGTGGGATGGAATCAGGGTATTTTAAAGATAGTTAAGAAATTTCTTTAAAAATAAGGATGGGTTGCGACCTGTCCCCAACTGTGTGAAATTTAATAAAAAAATGTGTAATTTATATGTGGTCAAAGGAATCTTTTTAATGCCATTCAACGTAAGCAATGTTAATAGGTTAGAGAAATAAATTTGATTTTTTTACTTGCATAGATTCTAGAATGGCTTTAACTTTTGGCTGACCATGTAGATTGATTAGATTATAATTGTTTTTATAAATTTTAAAATGGATTTTGTTAGACAACGTAAAGGGATTTATGGTAATTTCTAAGAAAATTTCATGTAGAGCTTTTATACTTGACACCTATATGTGTAAATTTTATGTTAGTGACCACTTGGGAAAGATCTGTTTGATGTAAATAGATTATTTGATAAGGGTTTAGAACTTGTTAGATATACCGATAAAAATTTAACGGATGATAAAAATAAGAATATAAAAGATATGTTACTGTGTAAAAAAAAGAAGGAGGTAATCAGAAGTTTTTCTGGGAGGGCATTGCCCCAATTATTTTGCACTGGTTTCTGTTTTGCTCAAAATGTTGCAGACGGAAATCATGATTTTGTTAATATTAAGAACATAAATAAACCATTTTATTCAAGGAGAGTTTAAGCATGAAGCGAAACTCGAAATTCCTGTTAGTGCTAACAATGATGATATGCACTGTAGGATTGTTCATGGTCGGTTGTGACGACACTACTGTCGAATCACCACCGGTCATTCCCGACAAGGTTGTCGGGTCTATTGAAGGTGTCGTAACGGATGCATATACCCACGAGGCTTTGGGTAACTTATATGTAGTTTATTGGACAGTCGAAGAAGAACGCGACAGCGTTATGACCTTAGAAGATGGTTCTTTCTTAATTCCAGAACCACTTTCCTCAGGTTCATATAATCTTCTGTTCAACGATCCCGAGGATTTATATACAATAGGTTATGCTGTTGCAGTTATACCTACTCTTGATGAGCTCAAAGGTGATATTGATGTTAACCCATCAGGTGAATATCACTACCGGGCTAAATTCCGCGATGACTGTGACACTGATAATTGCTTGGGCGCAATCGTTCTCTTCCACAAATGTGCTTCAGTTCGCGGCCAACTCTGGTCTGCTCTTCCTGAAGGTGAAGAAACCGTTGCCCCCAAGAGCGAAGAAGACAATTTAGCTCTTCAGCAAACCTCACCTATCGGTGGCGTTGTAGTCATTCTGACTTATCCCCAGGGTTGCGGTGTTGTACCGTTGGTTTGGGAAACCGAAACAGATATCTTAGGTTTCTATACTTTTGCCGGTCTGCCGGAATATGACGATGAAATTGATCTGACAATTCCTCCGTTCCCATACGGAGATTCATCTTACCAGCAGTTTGATACTACTATTTATCTGGTTCATTGTGAACCTATTACAGTTCCGGATATCTATGGTATCGTTGACTGCCGCAGTATTCCAACTGTTCTGAGCTATAACTTCCCATACGAATTGCCATTTGATTATTATGGTAATCTTGTTCTTGAATTCTCAGAACCAATGAATACCAATACTTTCACCTATGTCCTTATGGACGTTGATGAAGGTGAAACAGTAGCTGGGATTGGAACCTGGAATACTGCCACAGAAGGTGGATCTGCAGATTCAATTTTCACATTTGATCCACATATGGTTTTGAAAACTGATAACGAATATCGGTTTGTAATCTCAAATGCATATTCAAAATCAGGTTGCTTGTTAGCTTCAGAATTTGAATATCTTACATTCTATACAGCAATAGGTATTACTCTATTCGCTACCAATGCCGAGACTTCACCTGGTAATTTTATAGATTTCCAGATTGAAGATAACATTACTTTAGAATTTACCATGCCACCGATTCTTAACACTCTTTTGGGAGGAGTTCTGACTCTGACTGATGTTACAAATGGAGCAAACTTCTCGGTAGCTTTCAGCCATACTATTTCAGGTAATATCTTAACTATTAATCCGAGTGATGATCTCGAAATGAGTCATGAATATGAAGTATGTTATAACATATTCTCATCCATTCCGGGTGACTATACTGACGATTGCTTCGAATTCTGGACTGAAATTGATCCGAATCCGCCTACTTTTGTTACAGGATTTGATACTTCGGTGGTTCATGGTTGGAGAGCTGACTGGAATACCGATGCTATCACATTCCGCTGGGATGCTCTTCCTGCCTCTGCCGGATTTGGTTATAAGATCTATGCTAAAGACAATCATCCGGATCGTCCGAATACTGACTTTATCGAAATCGCTGATATTAGTTCACAGGATTACCTGCAGTTCCAGGAAGCCACTGTGAGCATTCCGGCTCAGTTCGACCTTTATCTTGATGACGGTATTCAGACACCATTCTCAAATGGCACACACATGTGGTTCAGCATCCGGGCATACAATGCCGCGGGGCTTGGCCCATTTGGTGACACCATTGAAATCTGGGATACCACTCCTCCAGGAGGCGGTAACGCAGAAGCCGGTGGTAATGATGATCTTGATTTCTACACTTCATACGGAAGTGCTGATAATACAACCGGTACTTATGAAGATACCGTTTGGGTCGGCCTTGGTGTAC
>DAOWMZ010000124.1 GCA_030642845.1 Candidatus Zixiibacteriota bacterium | reverse complement strand
GTTGCTGGTCCAACTAATAGAAATACCAATACCGCACCTGGAGAAAATCCGGCAACTAACAAAGCTGCTGCCAATGGGGTTGATGAAGTTGCGCAAATATAAAGGGGAATTCCTATTATCAGAGCTCCCAGATATCCCCCCCAGCCTGAAGAGAAACTTTCAATCAAATCTGCACTTTCCGATCCAACAAGAGCAGTTACAAAACCAGCCAGGATATACCCTATGATCAGATAAAATGCTATATCACCTAAAATATCATGGAAACCATATTTTATTGCGGTTAATAATTTTCTCCGCAATGTTGAATTTACCTCATTATTTGAAGAGCAGCAATTGCAGGTAGTTACAACATTCAAACTATTTTCTTCTACCTTCTTTTTTTCAGGGATAACAGACTCCCATAATCCAGCAGCAATGGCAGTAATAAAGGCAGCAATAGGACGTATGATGGTCATAAAAGGATTCATCAGAGAATAAGTCAAAAAGATAGAATCAATTCCTGTCTCAGGAGTAGATATTAAAAATGAAACAGTCCCTCCCTTGCTTATTCCTGACTTTCTCAACTGATAAGCAATGGGTAAAACAGAACAGGAACAAAGAGGCAATGGAACACCAAGAAGTGATAATTTGAATACTTGTAATTTACTGCTTCCGGAAATAAAGCGTGATAGATTCTTTTCGTTCAGGAACAGATGAATGATACCCGCCAAGAATATGCCAATTAATAGTAAGAGGGCAGAATCCAGCATTAAATCCCATATAGATGTAATCCAATTATTTAAAAAAGTAATTATATTACTCACCACTATACTGTTTTATAAGTTGAGCGGCTGTAGTCGCAGCCATTCCGTCCGGATCCAATTCAATGTATTTTTCCCAATAATATATAGCAGAATCAGTCTGATTAAGTTCGTTAAAGACAATCCCCATATTAAAATGAACAATATTGTGTCCAGGATAATTAGTGATAACTGCCAGGAATTCTTCAAGAGCTCGTTTAGGCAGTCCCATTCCATGAAGACAGGCACCATAATCAACTCTGACATCTGGTGATTCCGGATTAATAACCAGTGCTCTTTTATAACATTCTGCTGCAATGGGGAAATTTCCTTCATCCATAAACTGATTGCCCATACCTACCAGAGCATCAAAATCGTCGGGTAAATTCCCAAGCATGCTCATCGCCGACCCCATACCCATGCCTTCGACATTCTCATGACCGGAAATCTCTGTTGACTCCTGAGTTATTACTGGATTTGGATTATCTCGCATTAAAAAATACCCAACACTGACTATAGCAAGAATTCCAACAATAATTATTATCTCTTTACCATGCGAACTCCCTGAAGAAGCGTTTTGGGGAGATTTATTTCCACTGCCTATTTTTGCTCCGCAATTGGCACAAAATTTTGCTCCTGCCGGAATCTCTTTCTGACAGGATGAACAAATATTATTCGTCATTTTTTAGCCAATCCTTTCATAATAATATGTTATGGAGTATAATAATCCAAATTTAATAAAATTTCAAGAAAATATAATAATATTTATGACTTATGGATGACAAATGGCTTTAATAATGACTATATTATCGAAGTTTAAAAAATGATATTATAACAGGAATTTAATTATGAAAAAGATTGTGTTATTAACATTTATTTTTGTTTTATTAGTGATAAGCCCTGCTTTATTAAAAGCTGATTATCAAATATCTGCTGATTCAATTTATAATCATATCGCTGTTCTGGCTCACGATTCCCTTGAAGGACGCAAAGTCGGCGATCCGGGTGAATGGAAAGCGGCTCAATATATTAAAAATATTTTTGCAAATGCCGGATTAGAACCTCTTGGCGACAGTTCTTCATATTTTCAATCATTTGAATTTGTAAAAAAGATAAGTTGGGGAGATAAAAACGAATTATCTATCAATGGACATATACTCGAGCTAAATGATGATTTCAAACCCATGAGACAATCAGCCAGTATGTCTTTTGAATTTAAAGAGATCATAAATGTAAACTACGGCATAACTGTTGATTCTTCTGTTAGTTATTATGATGACTATGACGGCCTTGATGTTGAAGGTAAAGCAGTTGTGATAAAAAGATATTCACCCGACCCAAAGGACAGTGCCGAGAATTATCTTGAGAAATATAGCTCAATAACTTCCAAAATCAGCATCGCCCTGGAGAACAAAGCTTCCTGTGTTCTTTTTATAACTCCGGCTGATCATGACGACACTCTCTCCTTTAGTGGTTCGGCCAGAATAACTCCCAAAGATATCCCCATTATTTTTATTAGAAGAGCGGCGTTGGAAAGGTTAGGATTGAATATAAATAATCCTGAAATCAATTATATAGAAGGCTCTACTGATTTATTTAAAGTTTATGATACCGGTTACAATGTAGTGGGGTATATCCCGGCAAAAACTGATACAACTGTTATCCTCGGAGCCCATTACGATCATTTAGGCTGGGGAGGAGAAGGTTCCGGATCTCGATATATGGGTAAAAAACCGATGATCCACAACGGAGCAGACGACAACGCTTCAGGAACTTCAGCTTTATTAGAACTGGCACGTTATTATTCTGATTATAAAAATGATTTAAATTACTCTCTGTTATTTATTGCATTTTCCGGTGAAGAATCCGGAACTTTGGGATCAAGCTATTATGTCCGTAACATGACCGTTGATTCATCAAAAATCAGGATGATGATAAATATGGATATGATCGGTCGTCTTACTGAACATGAAAAGGGGTTAGTAATTATGGGAACCGGATCCTGTCCGGAATTCAAAACATATTTTGACAGCCTGGATTCTGGTGAAATAATAATTACCAGCAAAGAATCGGCGGTTGCTTCATCGGACCACGTTTCGTTCTATAATCAGGGAATACCGATATTATTCTTTTTCACCGGAGCACATGAAGAGTACAACACACCGGAAGATGATGTTGACAAAATAGATACGGATGGAGTAGTCAAAGTTACGAATGTCGTGATAAATATACTTGATCATTTCGATAATTACGAAAGTAAGTTAGTTTTCCATAAAACAAAATCTTCCAAAAATATTAGTCACAGATCAGGTAATTCTGTATCACTGGGGATTACGCCCGATTTTATTTCTGAAGTTGAGGGTCTCGGAATTAGTGGAGTAACTCCTGATCGTCCGGGTGATCGTGCCGGACTTCTTAAAGGGGATGTTATCATCCGTATAGGAAGTAAAAATATTGGCGACATTTATGATTATATGAATACTCTGGGAAAATTCAAAAAAGGTGACAGCACATCATTGTTGATTATCAGGGATAAAGATACTCTTAATCTGAATGTAATATTCGAATAGAAATTGATTACTATTCAATAGAATCTTTCCAGCGTCGCCAGGAATCCTTCCTGACGACTCAGTTAAAATAAATATTAATCTATACTGTCAGGAAAGGATTCCTGACAGCGCAATAGTACATTAGTACATTAGTACATTAGCGCATTAGTGCAAATAGCATTATTATTGCTTTCTGATCATTATGAAAATATATAAAACAGAGACTTTTCAGAGATGCTAAGTGATTTATGAATCAATAGAATCTTTTAGATCAGGGTTTTCTTTTCCGTGAGATCGGGTGACTTTGATCACGCCTTTGATCTTGCGTACTTTTTCAAGAACACGATTGAGATGAGAAAGACTTGAAATTTCCAGAACAAATTCACCGGTAGCAGTTGTATCGTTTGATCGCATCTCAGCCGCCCGAATATTCGTATCAGCATCAGCAATCGCCTGCATCACATCACGGAGCATATGCTTACGATCTTCGACTATAATCTCAATCCTGACAATAAATGATTGCCCTCTGCCGGCATCCCAACTGACATCGATTTTTCGTTCAGGGTATTGATTCTGAAGATCAAGAGCAACATTGCAATCTCCACGATGAATTGTAACTCCTCTCCCCCTGGTGATAAATCCTACAATATCCTCCCCCGGAATCGGTTGGCAGCATCCGGCAAATCGAAACATCATATTGTCCAGACCATGAACCTTGATCCCCTTTTTGCCCCGAATACGATCAATAACTTTTCCAACAAACCCGACTTCTTTTTCTTCCTTATTCGGTTCAATAAGCGATGTTACTTTGCGTGGCGATAATCCCCCCTTGCCAATATCTGCATAAAGATCTTCAACCGATTTTTTATTCAGTTGCTCAGCATACCCCTGAAGTTCTTCATCCGTAGGAAATTTTAACCGTAATTTCCTCATTTTTTTCTGAAGAATCTCTTTTCCCAAATTAATCGATTGTTCATATCCTGACTGTTTTAGCCAGCGTCTGATTTTGCTTTGAGCTGAAGAAGTTGAAACCAGCTTTAACCAGTCATGCGATGGAGCTCTGACACATGATGTCAGTTTTTATTATTTATTATCCACTTATTTTGCACAATTGACAAAGGGATAACCGTCTATTATTATTAACTTATATGTATAAGCAAATAATAAAATACCTTAAAAATTATGGAGATAGTGAAATTAGAAAATCATTTTTTTACGGTGCAAAAGGCTTTGTTGCAATGTCTGCATTTGCATGGATTATATGGCAGGTATCTTCTAGCCATTACAGTACTGAAAATGAATCATTACGGTCTTCTCTTAAATCCATAGAATCTGCGTACAATACTTTATCAAAAAAGACTGAAGGTCTATTCGAACCTCAATTGGTAATTATTGATACTTTAAAAGAAAGAAATGATAGAACATGGGCACATTTAAGTGATGTTTATTTTAATGTTGTTACATCTCAAGGTAAATTGATTCGAGGTAAAGATCAAACAGGTCCATTAAGATTAATAATTGAAATATATGATCACAGAAATACCCATAGAATAACAATACCTCTGGGACAACCTTATGAATATGTATATAGAGAATCAAAATATTATGTAATATTCAGTGCATTGAAATTGGAAGAAGAAGTAATAATAGCTGAAACATATAAGCTTGAACCGATTTTTAAAAAGGCTCCACTTCAACTTCAAGATGATTCATTATAAATTTGTTTATAATTACACTTTATTGATATTCATCCCTTCAACAAATTCCCCATAAATTTCGTCTTAATGGCAATTGACAAATGGAAAGGATATTGTATATTCCTCTGTGTTTAAAAACAGACTACAACAATGGTTGACGCCAATACTGTTAAGTTTGATATGGGTGCTGTATGACTGCGCTATTGTAATTGCACAAGAAGCTGTCGCTCAGGAACCTGAAAGATTCTTCCGTTATGACCGTATCAACGCTATGGTGCTGGTGCTTGTTTTCTCATCAGCTATTCTTTTATACACCAAATGGGCAAAGCAGGGTAAGCCACTATTTATCAGAAAAATTCCCGGCCTCGATGCTGTCGAGGAAGCAGTTGGACGCGCTACCGAAATGGGTCGTCCGGTGTTGTTTATTCCCGGAATTGCTGAGCTTGATGAAATCGAGACAATCGCCGGAATTTCAATTTTAGGCCGTGTAGCCAAAATCACCGCTCAATATGATACCCCTCTTAATGTTCCGGTACGTTATCCTTTGGTGTTAGCGGCAGGACAGGAAGTTGTTGAGCAGGCATATATCGAAGCAGGAAAAAAGGATTCTTACAATAAAGATATAGTCCGCTATGTAGCCGGTGAGCAGTTTGCTTTCACGGCTAATGTAAACGGATATATGATGCGCGAACGTCCGGCGACTAATATTTATATGGGTGCCTTTTTTGCCGAGTCGCTTTTGTTGGCAGAAACCGGAAATGCAGCCGGATCTATTCAGATTGCCGGAACAGCCCGTCCGGAACAGTTGCCGTTTTTTATTGCCGCCTGCGATTATACTTTGATGGGTGAAGAGCTCTATGCCGCTTCGGCCTACTTGTCGCATGAGCCGGTAATGTTAGGCGGATTAAAAGGGCAGGACTTTGTTAAGATGTTGCTAATAATTGCCATTATCCTCGGATTTATTCTGGTTATTACAGGTTCCGGAGACTGGTATTTTAATTTGTTTAATAGTTTTTAATTATGAAAAACCTGAATTGATATGAGAACTACTATCCCTGTAGCAATAGCTTTCTTAGCCGGTCTCATTATGGTAATTTCATTTTTCTTTGATGAAAGTACCTTTATCGGTGGTCTGTCCCAGGAATTAAAAATATGGCTTACAATTGTAGGTGGATTTACTCTGCTGTTAGGTGTGGTTTCGATCACCAGAG
>DAOWMZ010000279.1 GCA_030642845.1 Candidatus Zixiibacteriota bacterium | reverse complement strand
GTCCCCAGATTCAATAATCGTGAAATGGTTTTGGAATCAGCTCTGGATATGATTAACCAGGGTATTTCTGAATCAAAAATTAAAGCTGCTCTTCCGATATCCAGTGCCGAACTGGCCGTTCTGGGGCTTAGCAAAGATAAACAATAGGAGATAAAAGTGAATACCGATAGTCCCTTTTTCCATTCCAAAGTAGAATGTCCGATATGTAAAACTCTCAATGAATTTGAGAAAGTGAGAGTCGGATCTTATGTGGAAGATGGTCGCGATACTGATTTTTGCCCGAAAAGTATCAACTGGCGTTTCCCGAAATACCAATTATATAATCCACTGGTCTTTTTCGTGGCTACCTGTAGTAATTGTTTTTACTCTCGTGAATTTACAGGTAAGTTTAAGGAATGGAAACAGGATAACAATTTCCGTACTTATAAACTTAGAACTACTAAAAGCAAACATCTTGATCTGTTAGCGACTGCTGATTCTGTAATGAAACGCATGGGTGAAGCGATTAATATACCATCTTATCCGAATGAATCCGCAATTTTGAAATTGCAACTCGCTATATTCGATGAACAGCTATTCGATCATTTCAGTAATCTTGATGTTGGTCGTTTTTATCTTCGCATCGGATGGGTCTTTCGCAGTATGGGACGGGGTGATTATCAGCCTGAAATCGGACTTCATAGTATATTGGCTGATCTTAATGCTAAATACAGTATGATGAAAGGGGCGGTTGAACAATCAATCGACTCTGTAAATTCATTTAGTGAATACGTCAATGCTAATTTTAATTCAAATGATATTCCCAATGAGATCAATGCCAAATTACAACCATACAATGATAATATTTCAGGCATCTGTAAAAATATGTCAGAAAATATAAATTCTGCACACAACAACTTTGAAGAACTGGGAAAGCTTTTACAGGAATGTTCTGAAGTTACAGTTGGTGATCAAAATTCGGGACAAACATCACAGTTTCTAAATCACCCATCATTTGGCCATTTTCTTTCGGAGCTAAAGAAAGATTGGGACGGAATAGTTACCAATGAATTCGAAGCATTGGTTAATGCCCGCAATTATTATCAAGTAGCATTTAATGATGGCCGTTCTATTGCTCAGGGAAATCAGCAGATTCAAGCTACTTATTTGATAGCTGAACTCTCCCGTCGGATTGGAGATCATGAAACTGCTAAAGAGTATTTTATCAGTACAATTAAAACGGGACAGGAGTTCATTTACCGCAATCGCTCGGATAAAACCAAAACAGCTCTCGCTAAGAAGATACTCGAATTGGCCATTGAACAGGGAAAATCAAACATTAATGCAATAAAAAGTTAATTAGGAATTAGTCGTGGAAACAGTAGTAAAAACATCGTTAAATGATAAAATGTTCCTGAGTGGAATAGACCTGGATAAATTTGATTTCACTACCCTGGTTGGCGGAAAGATTATGATATATTCCGATCAATTTCCTGGTAAGGCTCTTTCAGGCAGAATAACAGTCTTCAGATCTGACAATATCACAATCGATCGAAGTGGAGCCGAGGGATTAATAGATAGCCTTGTTAATAATCAGAAAGTAATAATACAAGTAGAATATAAAAAAGAGAGAATAGCAATTAGCGGGATCTTCAATCGAGTTGGAGGAGTCTGCAAAATTAATTTTCAGAATAAGGTGGTTCCTCTTTTTAGAAGGAAATATAACCGAATTGACGTTAGAAAATTGGTTAGGCTATCAGCTTTACCGGTGATGTCGTTTACCAGGGCACGCCTTGGTAAATTAAAATGGATGGAAACATCAACAATCAATTTATCCGGCGGTGGAAGCCTCCTTGATATGTCTTCTTATCTGGAAACCCCAACCTATCTGTTTATTAATCTGGATTTTAATGAAGTGGAATTCCCAAAATTGATTTTGGGGCAGGTACGGCATTGTCATTTGGATAATCCGGGTCATTATTATGTTGGTGTAGAATTTATTACGAAGGAACAAAGGAGAAAACATTTCTCACCATCTATTGTAAAACAACTACCCGGGCAGGTTGCCCTGTACGATGATATTCAAAGATCATTATTGACTAAAAAAATAAAAGTATGGAAACAAGAAAATTAAAATACATGAGGCTATAAAATGAAGCACAGTTCGAAAACTAAATTTATATCGGATGTTGATGTCATCGAAAAGAATTTGAAAGCTCGCAAGCCTTTCAAAATTAGCAAAGATAATCAACGGCAGTATGTCCGCCTGGAAATCTCAACCCCTATGTCACTGAGGAAAATCAAAGACGTATTCGGTAATTTCTGGCCGACTGATGAGGAATATTCTGTTGTCGGAGAGATTTTGAATATTTCTGCTGGTGGAGTTTTGGTCGATCTTGATCAACCTTTGAATGAGCAGGATATTGTTTCGATGAAATTCTCTATTCAGGATGCGAAAACATTAGATAATGTCCTTGGCATTGTTAAAAGGGTTGAACATGATGAAGAATGTTATCTCACTGGCATTGAGTTTGTAACTAATCAACAGTTGGAAGACCGGCTTTCAACAGCTGAACTGAGACTCCTCGATGACAATTTTGGTGATTTCTCTCATCGTGTGACAGATGTATTAAAACAGTATATCTATGAATCCGCTGAGGAGCAGCATGTATAAAAGAAATTTGAATTATTTATTTTTTACTTTGGTCTTGATACTGACTTTTTGCATCACAGGTTTTGCTCAGAATTCAGCCCGGGTAGTTATGGTTCATGTCGATGATAAGCCAATCACTATGGGCGAATCACAAATTGAGCAAACCCTCATACGAGTACTAAGCAGAAATGCCAACTTGCGAGTATTCTCTACTGAAAATGAAATGCTGCCTCCTTTGCCTGCTGATTTTAATAATCCTGACACTCTGGCCGATTGGTGCGCTGAAAGTGGATGCCGCTATTTTCTCATAATTAAAATCTATGATGAAAAAATCATCAGGAAAAAGGGATTCCACTTCCCGCTCTTATTTCATAAGTATCAGACCCAGGGAATTATAGAAGCTGAAGTGAGACTGTTTGATGTTTCACGCAAACGCTTTGTAATAGCGGAATCTGTGGAGGTTAAAGAGAAAGGTCCGAGGATATTTCAGGCAACTATGGACGATGATATAAATGATCCGGATCTTCATTTGACGGCTCCACAAAAAATCAAATTTATTTCCAAACTGGAAAATAAATTTTGTCGTAAAGTTTATGAAAAGCTGGAAAAGGCAATACCGACAAGAAACGGATATTCAAGATAAATCAAAAATTAGAGAGTATATAATTTGACTACCCTGATGAAAGATATGGAAACGAAACAATCGGAAGAGATGCGGATTCTTTCCGAAGTAGCAGCAGCATTGTCATCATCTGCAGAACTAAAACAAATATTAAACGTTATTCTCACTGGAGCTACCGCTTCCCAGGGATTGGGATTCAACCGAGCGTTTTTGTTATTGTTTAACGAAAAAGATAACCGGCTGGAAGGACACATGGCAATTGGACCAAGCTCGCCTGAAGAGGCTGGCCATATCTGGGGAAAGCTGGATTCACGTCAGGTCTCCCTTAGCCAATTGCTTGATTTTGAAACCGAATCAATGAATATAAATTCGGATCGGATAACTAACCGCATCAGTGGTATGACCATTGACCTTTCGCAGGATTCTCTTATAAGTCAGATCTGTAATATTGGACAATGGGCAAATCTTGAAAGCG
>DAOWMZ010000171.1 GCA_030642845.1 Candidatus Zixiibacteriota bacterium | reverse complement strand
TTTTTTATCCTTATTTTTATGTTACTTAAACTTAATTTTTACGACAAGTAATTATGGACCCCTCTGCCATTATATCTATCAGAAGGATCGTACATGTAAATCTTACAATTAACAAAAATGATATTCAAAATAAATCTACCAATTTGGTCATTAAAAAATCAATATTTCTAACATCTTTAACAAATCAGGTTTTCAAAATCCTCAGTGACAATAAAATTATAAACAAAATTATTGCCCAATTTTTGGTAAAACCAAACAGGGGAACATTATTTATGTCTATTGTTCCAACTCTTCCGATGGTTAGGCCAATTGGAAGAGTTATAAACTCAGCACTTCTTTGTGCAATAAGCTTTTTTAAAGACCTAGAGAAATATATGCCGAATAAGCCAAAAGTCAAGGTATTTAAGCCTTTTACTCGCTATTTAGTCTCTTATACCATATTTATTTAGGGGTTTTTTTATGCCATAAACCACATAGTGTCAACACTATTAAAGAGCCACCAATATCTGTTAAAAAATCCAACAGTTCGGAGTGTCTCCCGGGTATAAAAATTTGGAAAATTTCATCCATAAGTGCAAAAAAAGACAGGAAAAGTGCAGAAAATAGCATTGTAAGCTTTAAAGTAATTTTTGGTGAAATATTATAAATTGAGCGAAAGATTAAAAAAGCAAAAATTGCGTATTCAAGGAAATGAATCACTTTATCAAAATCAGCAAGATTTACTTGTGGTAATCTTAGATTAGGAATCGATGAAACAGCTATTATTCCGGTAGCATACAGAAGAGCGGGGAGGTGAAACTTTATAAACTTAATCGTTGTCGATTTTGATTTTGATTCGGTATTCATATCCATCCTTAACGAATCACTTTAAGAGGGTCAAGTAAAAGAAATATACGAAATATTTATTTATATAACATATTATTATTATTTTACTAAATTAATATTAATTTTCATATTACTTTTTAGTGGATAAGGGTTCTCTAATATTATAATATGTTTTTATTATGGCAGTTAATTATAATGAATACGATTCCAATACCTATAAACTTTCTTTTGCATTAGTATCATTTTTGTTGTTAGTAATCGCGGGGACTATCGGGTTTATGAGTCTTGAATCGATGGACTATCTTGATGCTCTCTATATGACAGTAATTACCTTATCAACAGTAGGGTTCGGAGAAGTGAAACCTCTTCACCCTTTCGGACGAGCATTTGTAATAATTTTGATATTGCTTGGTATGGGTATGATGGTTTATATGGCTTCGGTAATCGGGCAAATTGTTATTCATGGCCAATTGCGTAAGATGTTAGGAAGGAGAAAAATGGAAAAAGGTTTGAAAAATATTTCTGATCATTGCATTATTGCCGGTTATGGCCGTGTTGGTCGTCAGGTTGCAGAAGAATTTAAAAAGAAAAAGGTAAAATTTGTAGTGATTGAGATTGAAGAAATTGCTCTAAATAAACTGGAAGATGAAGGAATTATGCATGTCAGAGGGACTGCAACCGAAGATGATGTGCTCCGTACGGCAGGAATTGAAACAGCCAAGACTTTAATATCAACTCTTCCCGATGAAGCTCAAAATGTATATTTGACTCTGACTGCCCGAGATATGAATCCAAAATTGAACATAATAGCCAGGGCTGATTTTGATGATGGTGAGAAAAAACTAATGAGAGCTGGTGCTAATCATGTCGTTTCACCTCATGTTATTGGTGGTCAAAGAATGGCTTTGGCATCGCTGCGTCCACACGTAGTTGATTTCATGCTTACTACCTCTTTAGGAGAAGGGGAATTGATTATAGAAGAGGTTATTATTCCGGAAACAAGTTCTGTTACTGGAAAAACACTAGTGGAATCCAAATTAAAACAGGATTACAGTGTAAATATTATCGGGATGAAAAAGAAAAGCTCCCAGTTGACAATTTCTCCAGGTCCAAATACGATTATGGAAGCGGGTGATATTCTGGTGATTATCGGGACCTCGGAAAATCTGGAGAGATTGAGCACAGATCTATAAATACGGAATAGTTTTTTCTCAATTTTCTACAAAAAATAGTTCGTATCCTTTCTATTGAAGGTTATCTTAATATAGTTATGTATGATAAAGTTATTATAACAATCAGGACTTATAATCTGCTTTTTTCCGGAAATAAAGTATTGATAGCCCTATCCGGCGGAGCAGATTCGGTCGCTCTACTTAAAGTTCTTAATGAACTCAAGAATGATCTTGATCTTAATCTGGAAGCATTGCATGTTAATCATATGATCAGATCTGATGATGCTGATAAAGACGAAAATTTCTGTAAAGTTTTTTGTGATAAACTGAATATACCTATAACTATAATCAGGGAGGATATTCCTGCCCTGGCAGAAAAAGAAAAAAAAGGATTGGAAGAGACTGCTCGGAATTTTAGATATAAGGTATTAAATGAAATTGCAGATAATAATGGATTTGATAAAATTGCGGTAGGTCATCATGCTGATGATCAGGTTGAAACAGTACTATTCAGGATTTTCAGGGGGACAGGTAGATCCGGATTGATTGGTATTCCCATAAAGCTTAATAAAATAATCAGGCCGCTTCTCCATGTAACAAAAAAAGATATTCTCGAATTTTTGAAGGATGAAAAAATTGAATTCTGTTACGATTTTTCAAACGAGGATAATAATTTTACAAGGAATTATATCAGGAATAGCTTATTAAAAGATATTCGCAAAAATATTAATTCGTCAATTGATTCAATTATTTTAAATGTGGCGGATACACTTCTTGAGGAAGATCGGTTTCTTGAATCAATTGTACTTGAAAAAGCAAAGGAATCGGTTTCAAAATCCCGCGGGGGAAAAATAGAACTTGCCCTTGATCTGTTTTGCAGTTATGATATATGGTTGCGCCGCCGTCTGTTAAGGTATTGCCTGTCAGCGATTTCTGGTGACAGTTTGGGGCCTGATAAAAAAGTTGTAGAGCGAATGGATCATGCTTGCTGTAATTATCGGAATGGAATATCTTTACCGGGAAACATTCAGGCAACCCGCTCCGGTAAAAAAATGATATTTTATCGGCCAGGTAATTTTATAAAATCCAGAGAATTTATACCTGGAGAAAATTTGGAGGTTCCGGAATTAAATATAACTGTTAGCGGTATTGAATTATCATTCAAGCCGGAGTTGTTGGTCAAAAAACGCCGCTCGCAAGTGGTTGTGATTGATGCGGATAAAGTATTTCCCCCTTTTAAAGTCAAAAGCATTCAAAAAGGAGATAGATTTCAGCCACTGGGAATGGAAGGAACCAAGACTGTCGGCAGTTATCTTGGAGATAGAAAAATTGACCCACTTTATAGAAATGAAGTACCGGTTCTTGTTGATAAAAGAGGAATAGTGTGGTTGATTGGGTGTGAAATAACAGATAGAGTAAAAGTGGACTCTTCAACGAGGAAGGTTTTAAAACTTGAATATAGTGAGCAAAGAACAGACTGAAAGACAACCCTTTGAGTTGCTTCGGGATCAGGAACAGATAGCCGAAAAAATTACTATGCTCGGTGAAGAAATAACCCGGGATTACAAAGATAGAAAACCATTACTGATCGGGATTCTCAAAGGTTGTGTCGTATTCCTATCTGACTTAATCAGAGAGATAAATCTTCCTTTAGAAATTGATTTTGTTTCAGCCGCATCGTACAGGAAGGGTATAGAACAAGACAAAAATATATTTTTAAATAGCAGCCTTTCTATTTCGGTTAAAGGAAAAGATCTTATTATTGTTGAGGGGATAGTAGATTCAGGACGGACAATTTCCTCAATTCAGGAAGAATTAAAGAAACTGGAACCTGCTTCAATTGAGGTTGTTACTCTAATTGACAAACCTGCCAGCCACCGATGGAAGCTGGATATAAAATATCAAGGGTTTTCAATTGGCAACGAGTTTGTGATCGGGTATGGACTTGATAATGCTCAGCAATACCGCAATCTCCCTTTTATTGGAAAGATGATTGAGGATTAAATATTTTTTATTATCAGTGAAAATGAATATTAAAACCGATAAGATGTATAACTGATAGAACATGTGATTATAAATAATTTTGAACAAGTAATATTAAATAATACGGAGTATTAGTGTCGAAATTTAATAATAAAAATCCTCTCAGACCTCGTCCTGATAAGGATAAAAATAAAAATGATCCGGGTGGATTCAAAACTCAGGGGCGAACCCTGATTTTCTGGATTGCATTGGTTTTGGTAATGGTGATTGGCTGGACCTATATTAGTGATTTTAATGAAACTCAGGCAGAGATAACATATTCAGAATTTATGATTCAGGTTGACCAGGACAACATTGAAGAAGTTTCATTTAAGGATCAGCAAATTGAGGGAAATCTAAAAGAACCTCGCTCTTTTGAGTCAAGCCAATCCGGCAACACTTTTGAAAAGTTCAAAACCAGAATCCCATTTCCTGATTTTAATTATGAACTGGTGAACAGGCTCGAAGAGAAACAAATCAGAATCAAAGCTGATACTGAAAGTCCGATATTATCCTATCTTTTGGCTGCTGCTCCCTGGATTATTCTGATATTTATCTGGCTCTTTTTTATCAGGCAGATGCAGTCCGGCGGCGGTCCCAAAGGGCTTTTCTCTTTTGGCAAAAGCAAAGCCAAGCTTCTGACCGATGAACGTCCCAAAGTGAGTTTTGATGATGTGGCCGGAGCGGATGAAGCTAAGGAGGAACTCGGAGAGATTATTGATTTCCTTAAAGAACCCGGGAAATTTCAAAAATTAGGTGGAAAAATTCCCAAAGGAGCTCTTCTGTTAGGTGCACCCGGAACAGGTAAGACTCTGTTAGCTCGGGCGATTGCCGGTGAAGCCGATGTGCCCTTCTTTTCCATGTCCGGTTCTGATTTTGTCGAGATGTTTGTTGGTGTTGGTGCCAGCCGGGTACGCGATCTGTTTGAACAGGGAAAACGCAATGCCCCTTGTATTATTTTTATTGATGAGATCGATGCCGTTGGAAGACATCGTGGCGCCGGGTTGGGCGGAGGTCACGATGAACGGGAACAGACTTTGAACCAGTTATTGGTTGAGATGGATGGCTTTGAATCGAATGAAGGCGTAATCCTGATTGCGGCTACCAACAGGCCGGATGTGCTCGATCCCGCTTTGCTTCGTCCGGGAAGATTTGACCGACAGATTGTAGTCCCGTCTCCTGATGTGAAGGGGAGAGAAGGAATTCTTGAAGTTCATGCCCGCAGAATCAAAATGGACGATAGTGTTGATCTGAAAGTTATAGCCAGAGGAACTCCCGGAATGTCCGGTGCTGATCTGGCAAATATTGTCAATGAAGCAGCACTGCTTGCATC
>DAOWMZ010000026.1 GCA_030642845.1 Candidatus Zixiibacteriota bacterium | reverse complement strand
TTCTGTCAGAACAAGTAAGCACTACTTATGGTACTCAGCAGTACATGGAAATTCTGGGAATGGATTTAGAGAATAGTAATAATCAGAATAAACCGGATGGAAAACTTGATATTAAGACCGAGCTTTATCGACGTGATTGGGGTTTGATTATATTCCCGGAACGAAGACCCTTTGATACTGATCGTACATTTAAAGTGGATGCAGGTGAAACATCTCCTCTGGAAGATAAAGTTCCATTAATCTACGATGCTTCTGCAAACGGCACTGACAGGGGTACTGCCAGTAAATACTTTATGAAAGTATTTACGAAAACCCGTAGTAATCAAATTCGTTTGGGAAGAATGAATATTATCGAAGGGTCAGAGAAGGTTACGGTTAATGGCAAACAACTTGTAAAAGGGGAAGGTTACAGAATTGACTACCAATTCGGACAAATCACTCTGTTATCTGATGAAGCAACCGATCCCAATGCTGATATTGATATTCATTTTGATTATGCGCCATTCTTAGCAATACAGAAAAAAACGCTACTGGGTATGAGAGCCGAATATACATGGAGTAAAGATTTAAAAATCGGTACTACTGTTTTATACAAATCGGATAAAGCCGAAGATCGCAAACCGAGAGTTGGTTCGGAAACTACCAAAATGGTAGTTTATGATGTTGATGCCTCTCTAAAGTTGCATCCACAGTTTCTAACTTCTTTAGTTGATGCATTACCTATAATTCAAACAGAGTCCCCATCAAATCTGTCTATTTCTACTGAGATTGCTCAATCTCATCCTAATCCGAATGTTGATGGAGTAGCATATATTGATGATTTTGAAGCTTCTACTGAAAAACTTTCTTTGGGAACAAATCGTACTTATTGGAAAAAAGCAAGTACTCCTTTTCAGTTTGAAAGAGATGTGCTGCCATACAAACGTTCTCAGCTTTTATGGCATAACCTAAGGACTCCACCGTTAACTGATGATATTTATCCCAAGAAAGATGTTGCAACCGGAGCTGGAACAGTCAGAAGCCTTCGGTTTGTGTTTCGTCCCAATTATCTTGACACTATTTGGGATTCGACTGATGTGGATGGTGTATATACTTATACTAACGAAATAGTTCCTTTAGAAGGTGATACTAAATCATGGGCTGGGGTTACACAGGCATTTGGTCGAGGAATAGATAATAATAGACTCCAGCTTTTTGAATTTCGTGCTCGTGGTAACAGTGGGAGAATGCATATTGAATTCGGACAGATTACTGAGGATATCGATGGCGATGGTAAAGCCTTTACTGAAGATTTTAATGATGTAAATAATTTTCTGGAATCGGAAGATACAGGATTTGATGGATTGCATGATGAAGATGAACCACGCTATGATCCGATCACAAATCCTGATCCTAATCATGATAACTGGTATTTTCTGGGCGATGGTGATTGTCCTCTTTCACCTGATTCCTGCTCTAAGTACTCAAATTCTAATGCCTGGGGTGACTCGTTATATTATGAATGGTTGAATGGCAGTGAAGGAAACAAGATTGATTATGAGCAGCTTGAAATTCCGGATAAGGAACAATTTAGCAAGTCTGGCGGTATTAAAGAAAATGACGGTTATTTCTCATATGTAATTGATTTTGGAGATCCGTTTGATCCTTTCCGAGTTGACTCTTCAGTTTTTGGGGACAGCACGGGAACCAATCCTGCTCCAAGGTGGTACACTTTCCGCCTTCCTGTTAGAGATTCATCTTATATGGATGATATAGTTGTACAGGATGAAAATGATGATAATATCCAACCCGACTGGAATGCCGAAAAAATACAGCACGTAAGAGTTTGGTTTGAAGGGGAAGAGGGGCAAACAACATCGGATACTATTGAAATTGCCGATTGGTATTTCCTCCAGTCAAACTGGCAGGATACTACTATATATGGTCCAAATACTGACAGTACTATAATTACTGTGGCTTCCATTAGTGAAGAAGACGGGACATTTGAACATCCTCCTGGTGTTGAAGCTTATACTGATCCCAATACCGATGTAACCGAGTCTCAAAAGGGGCTTATGATCGGTTTTGAAGATCTTGATAATGATGATGTCGGAATGGCTGTAAAAAACCTTCTTTCTATTGACAGTTATTCCGGTTACCGTAGTATTGAGATGTTTGTTCATGGGAAATATCAGAATGCATTGGATGATGGCTCAGTGACATTTTTCTTTAGATTGGGAACAGATTCAATCAATTACTACGAGCAGCGAAAAAGGATATACAACGGCTGGGATTCCAGAAACTTTATTAATATTAATTTCGATGAAATTACAAACATTAAGGATTCACAACAGAGAGAACTCCCCCGAAGTCAATGGAGTAATATTAATGTCTATAATGATGACAGCACTCTGCATGTTCTGGGTAATCCTAATCTTAATCAGATAAAATATTTTTCTGCAGGTGTTGCAAACATCAGAGACAACGACCCTGTAACAGGTGAAGTTTGGATAGATGAACTTCGTGTAACCGATGTTCGAAATGATGTAGGAACAGCCGGACGAATTTCTTTCAACGGCAACCTGGCGGACTTGGGGAATTATAGTTTTTCATATCAATCTCAGGACCCGTATTTCAGAGGTATTTCTTCTTCAACCAGAGGAGGTTCGAGCGAGAATCTTGGAAGTGGTAATACAAAAACTCAGATGTCATATTCGGCATCGATTAATATAGATAAATTCCTCCCTCGTTCATGGGGTATCCGGCTGCCTGTTTCATATAGTTTTTCAAAAAACACACAAACACCATTGTTAAGAACCGGTTCCGATATCGTGTTGCCGGAGGAGAAACGAAAAGAAGAACAAACTATAAATGAATCTAAATCAATCACGGTTAGTCCTACCATAAATAAAGCGGGGAGTAGAAATCCCCTGTATAGTCTTTTGTTCAACAGATTAACAGCAACATTTTCTTATCGACGTTCAACTCGTAGTTCAGTTAGTACCCCATACAATTTTGGTGAAAGTTATAATGTCAGATCCGGTTTTAATTTTGGTGTGAAACGTTCCCCGACAATTCCAATATTTTTCTGGACGAAAGGGATACCTATCGCTAAAAAAGTTGCCAAAACTAAATTTGGTTTATACCCTACCCAATGGAAGGTGTCAGCTGATTATAATCGTAATCTAACAATTACTGATGATATCAACAATGTAAGAAGATCATCTTTTGATCGTAAATTGAATGCGAAAATGAATCTAACCTATAAGCTTTTTGATAATCTATCTACCTCTCTTATACTTGATACCCGTCGCGATCTAAGTGCTCCTGATGCAATAAATCTATCTTTAAGCAACCTTAAGCTGGGTATTGAGGAAAGCTTTTCTCAATCATTCAGTGCGGATTATAAACCGGTTATTTTCTCATTTATTGAGAATAATATGTCGTACAAAGCATCTTATTCCGATCGATGGGATCGTTCTACTGAATCATTACAGTCGTCTTTTACTCGAAGCATGGGCATTAAGGGCAGCTTTTATCATTTGAGATTACTTGGTGGTTCGGGGGGCAGGAGTGCTTTGGGACGTAGTAAAGGACGATCTAGAGGTGGTAATAAAGCAAAAGAGCAAACTTCTAATAAGCCATTCTATGATCCTCCTCTGGCGGCTTTAAGATTTCTTACCGGATGGATAAATCCTGTCCAGTACAGTTATAGCGAACAATTTGGATATAAGTTACCAGGAATGAAAACACGACCGGAGTTAAAATATCGGTTTGGTCTTATTACAACTCCTGATGTGGGAACAGTCAATCAGGTAAATAACCCAAACTCCAGTATTTCAAAATCTTATTCTTTAACTTCTGGTTTTACTTTCCTGCGAGGTATTAAAACTAATGTTAAATTCAGTCGTACTGTAAAGGAAGATCTTATTAAGAAGGGGAGTAGGTATGAAAACATTACAACCAGTTGGCCGGAACTGACAATTCAAATTTCAAGATTCTCGCATCTGCCATTAATCAAAGGAGTAGTAAATAAAATCATTGATGTCTTTTCTCCCAAAACGGGTTATTCCAAAAGTACCCGGGAGCAGATAGATATTAATGGTGGCTACATAGTGTCCAGAACTATTTCAATTAGTCATAGTCCACTACTATCAGTAAATTTTAAGGTATTCAGGTCTCTTTCGCTTTCATCATCGATAAATCTGATCAAAGATACAAAAGAGGCATATAATCCCACAAACGGTGATTTTAAATCCGAGCAGAAAAATACTCGGCAAACTTTCGCAGCATCTACTAGATACAGTTTCTCTTCTCCCAGTGGTATTAAAATTCCAATTTTTGGTAGATTAAAATTCAAATCTTCTGTATCAATATCACTTGATGTTAAAAAGAACTTTAGTAAGACTGAAACCTATGACGATAAAGGGAATTTGCAAACATCTACAAATAAAGATGATCTTGCTATTACACCTAATTTAAGTTATTCATTCTCCAATTCGTTGACAGGCGGAGTGCGTATGAGGTGGACAGATACAAATACTAACGGTAAAAAGAGCCATCTTCGCGAGGTTTCGATTAGCATGGAACTACGATTCTAATATCTTTTCAATTGACAAGCAGATATAATTCAGAATAATTGTCTACATGGGAATAATTATCAAAATACCAATAGTATTACTGATTTTGATGTGTGTCGTGTCATGTTCAACATCAGAGATAATTCCTCCGGAATTCAACGGAGAGAGAGCTTTTGAATATCTCCAACAACAAGTTGCTTTTGGTCCAAGAGTTCCGGGTAGTGATGCTTCAGGTAAATGTAGAGAGTATTTCTTTGAGTTTTTTATTAAAAATGGTTTGAAAATTGACTCTCAACAATTCATTTACCCTGATCCATACTCCGGTAATAATATAGAAATGGTCAATGTTATCGCATCCATTAACCCGGATGTAAAACCGTCAAATCGAATTGTTCTGATGGCTCATTATGATTGCCGCCCCAGAACTGATTTTGCCTTTGATACTCTCCTGAAAGATAAACCAATAGATGGTGCTAACGATGGAGCATCGGGAGTTGCTGTTTTAATGGAATTAGCTAATCTTTTCAAAGGAAAAGACCCTCAATGCGGGATTGATCTTGTTCTTGTTGATGGTGAAGACTGGGGTAAAGCGGGCGATCTGACAAACTATTTGTTGGGTTCGCGTGAATTTGGCCGTAGAGGAATAAGAGGAAAATATCGATTTGGAATTGTTGTCGATATGGTTGGTGAAAAAGAGCAGCGATTTTATCGAGAAGGCTATTCTGATAAATTTAGTAAACCGCTAAATGATCTCGTTTGGAAAACAGCTGCTGATCTTGGGATAAATACATTTATTGATAGTGTTAAATATACTATCGTTGATGATCATCTCTCATTGCAGTCCGCTGGTATTTCTGCGATTGACATTATCGATTTTGACTATCCGGAATGGCATACTGAGTTTGATACACCGGATAAATGCTCTCCGCAATCTCTTGATAATGTTGGTAGAGTCTTAACTAAAATAATATATAACCCGTCACAATGGCCAAAAAAATGATAGAAAAGTTAAGAGATTTTCCTGCTGTGGAAGAACTCCTGCAGCACCCTGAACTGAAAAAATATGTTTCTGCAATTCCACAACCAGCCGCAGTATCGGTGATTAGAGAGATAATTACTGCCCAAAAGACAATTTTTAAAAAGGTGACAAAACCTCTTGCTAAAAAAAGGTTAATTCAACTAATCACATCAGCTCTTATTGCAGCCAAACGACAGGAAATCACCAGAGTAATAAATGCCACCGGGATAATGGTTCATACCAATCTGGGACGAGCCCCTTTATCTGATGAAATCTTCGAGTCGATCAAAAAATCTGTTACAGGTTATTGTAATATTGAATTTAACCTGACCAACGGGAAACGGGGTAATCGGGGAGACGCAGCGGAGAAATATCTGGCTCTGTTGTCAGGTGCTGAGAGTGCGACTATTGTTAATAATTGTGCCGCTGCACTTTTCCTTATGCTTAATACTTTTGCCAATCGTAAAGAAGTATTATTATCACGTGGGGAAATGATACAAATAGGGGGTGGTTTCCGCATTCCTGACATTTTAAAGAAATCAGGAGCAAAGCTTTGTGAGATAGGTACAACCAATATTACAAATATAAATGATTATGAATCGAATATTAAAGAAACAAAAACCGCATTAATCCTTAAAGTTCATCAGAGTAATTTTGTACAAGCAGGATTTACCGAAGAAACCAGCCTTAAGGATCTGGTGTCATTGGGGAATAAATATAAACTTCCGGTAATTATGGATCTCGGAAGCGGTGTCTTTATAAATACAAAAGAAACACTTGGTATTAATGAAATGACAGTAATCCAGTCAGTCCGCAGTGGGGCAGAGCTGACCTCTTTTTCTGGCGATAAAATGCTTGGGGGAATACAGGCGGGATTAATTGTGGGCAAGAGTGAGTATATAAAAAAAATAAAACGAAATCCTCTGTTCAGAACAATGCGGGTTGATAAAGTTGTTTTTTCGACTCTTGAAAGACTGCTTTCATATTATCTTGATAATAATTATGATACTAATATTAAGCTCTGGTCAATTTTGAAAACTCCTGAATCAGTTCTTTATAAAAGAGGTAAAGATATTCTTATGAAATTAAATGATACTCAAGGGATTTCTTTAGAGGCAACCAAATCGCTTATGGGAGGAGGATCTTTACCGGAAGTGGAAATGCCCTCGGTTGGATTAGTTTTCTCCACAGAATACAAAGCTAATTTATTATCTAAAAAGTTTCGCGAACTGACTCTCCCAATTCTTGGCCGGGTTGAAAAAGAGCAATTCATTCTTGATCTTAAAACAGTAGATGAAAATGACCTGCCATATCTGCTTGATAGCATTAACAAAATTATTGCCGGGTTAAAATGATTATTGTAGGAACTGCTGGACATATTGATCATGGGAAATCATCTATCGTAAAACGCCTTACCGGAACAAATCCGGATCGTCTTCCCGAAGAAAAAGAGCGGGGAATGACTATTGATCTTGGTTTTGCCTTTTATAAAACATCTAATAACGATACAATTGCCTTTGTCGATGTACCCGGGCATGAAAGATTTGTAAAAAATATGATTGCCGGAGCAGGGGGAATAGATGTGGTAATGCTGGTTGTAGCGGCTGATGACGGCTGGATGCCTCAAAGCGAGGAACATTTTCAGGTAGTACGTTTACTGGGTGTAAAGCATGGTCTGATCGTAATAAATAAAATCGACCTTGTCGAAAAAGATTGGCTCGAACTTCTTGAAGAAGATATAAAAAACAAAGTCGCAGGGACATTTCTGGATAACCCTAAAATATTCAAAGTCTCCAGCCAGACTGGTGAAGGATTTGACCAGTTGGAAAGTTATCTCGATAGTCTAATTAATAATGTCACTATCAGGAAAAACATCAACAAACCTCGTTTGTATATTGACAGATCTTTTACCCAGACGGGTATTGGAGGAGTAGCTACAGGTACTTTAAAGGGTGGAAATTTTAATATTGGGCAGCAAGTCAATCTGTGGCCATCGCTTGAGAGCGGGAAAATCAAATCACTTCAATCAAATGGAAGTAGTGTCGAAACAGCTATTCCCGGACAGAGGACAGCACTTTCGATAACAGGTATCAACAAATCTCTGCTGGTAAGAGGCGGGGTTATAACTGACAGTGGAGACCTTCAGTATTTTAAACATCATTCTGTCTTAGCCCTTTCAGTCGAATTACTTGGAAATGCTCCGGTCAATATCAAAGACAGAAGGAAAGCTGTTTTGATAGTAGGAACTACTGAAGTTGAAGGGGAACTTCGTCTCTATGATTCCAAAGAATTAAAACCGTCTCAAAGCGGAATTATCTTTTTCAAACCTGATGATCCGGTCTATTGCCATATTGGGGATCGTTTTATCCTGAGACTTCCAACACCGATGGTCACTTTGGGGGGAGGAAAAGTCCTTGATCATCTTCAGCATTTCCCAAGGCAGAAACAGCTTAAGGATTATGAGTATCTTAATAATCGTGTCTCCGATAATTTACAGGATTTAATAGTTTCTGAAATAGACAAGATGATTATGATTAAACGGGAAGATCTTTTAGAATATGCCGCTTACTCAAAAAGTGAAATGAAAAAAGCGACTGATGGATTATTAAAAGATAATAAATTGAATGTTTACAATGGCCTATTGTACAACCCTGAGAATATTAACAAGACGGTATCCGAATATTCCGACAGGATAAAGAAATATTTTACTAAGAACCCACATCTGACAAAACTCACTCTACAGCAATTACAACAAATCTCAATTTTTGAAGATGATCTGGCAGAGAAAATAATAAAATACATGGTATCTGAATCTGTTTTGTCTAAAGTAGATTCAAATTACAATTTATCAGGACAGACCACTAGTCTTAAAGGTCCGGTTAAAAAGGCTTATAATGAAATCCTCTCAAAATTAAAGACTGAAAAATATACTCCTCCATTATTGAGTAAATTTGCGGAACAGGGAAAACCTTATAAGGATGCTATTAAGTATATTATTGACACTAAGCAGGTTTATAAATGCGGTTCTGATTTTATTTTTATCAATGAAGCCTGGAATGATATTATTGTATATATTACTCAACATATTCAAAAAACTGGTAAATTATCACTTGGTGATTTAAGGGATAAATTTAATATTACTCGTAAATTTATAATACCTATTCTTGAAGAGACCGATCGAAAGAAAATCACAAAACGTGATGGTGATATAAGAATAGCCGGAGAATACTTTAAAAAATGAAAATACTAATAACTAATGCAATAATTTATACTTTAATAGACAACCTTGTTGTTAATTCAATGGCTGTTGATAATGGAAAGATAACTGCTGTTGGGGATAATCTTGACAATAATATTCAGTTTAAGAAGTATAAGCAGATCAATTGCAAAGGTCGAGTAATCTTGCCGGGATTTGTAGATTCTCACACTCATTTTGTTTATTATGCTTTGTCATTAGGTAGAATTCATTTAAGCGAAAAAGACACCCTACGGGTGTGTTTGAAAAAGATTTCAAAATTTTCGAAAACCTTAAAGAAAAATGAATGGATTGTCGGAGAAGGTTTCTCACCCGACAGGATCTTTGCCAAAGATGAACCGGATCGATTTATGCTCGATAGAGTAACCAGTGGGCATCCGACATTCATTTTCTCCAAAGATGAGCATTTAGTCTGGGTGAACACTAAAGCATTAGAAATAGGTGGTATATTGACTGGCAATGCAAGTCCGCAGGGAGGAGAGATTGTTCGCTTATTTGATGGTACTGCATCGGGAATATTGAAAGAAAAACCAGGTTATGATTCTGTTTATGAACATATTCCATATCCATCGGAGAGCTATCAGGATAAATCCTATAAAGAGGCTCTTGATATAGCTTATCGCAAAGGTGTTACCGGAGTACATTCATTTGACGGCTCAAAAGCTTTTGAATATCTGATGGGTTTAGCTCAAAAGAACAAAACCGGTTTACGCTTTAATTATTATTCCCCCCCAAGTTTATTACCTGATCTGATAAAAACCAATACTGTATATGGAACCGGAAATGATTTTTTCAGAATTGCAGGGATTAAAATATTTGCTGATGGTTCACTTGGTAGTCAGACAGCATTATGTTTCAATAAATATCCGGGGTCAAAAAATAATTATGGTATTGAGACTATTTCTTCACGGAAAATTCTTGCAATAGCCAGGCAAGCATCAAAACTGGGACTGCCATTAGCAGTTCATGCTATCGGTGATAAAGCAATTGCCAATGTTCTGGATGCTCTGGAAAAAGCACCTAAACTAAAATCAGGAGCAAGACATCGCATAGAACACCTTCAGATGATTCGCCGCAAAGATATTGCGCGGTTGAGAAAATTAAATATAATCGCATCAATGCAACCTTCACACTGCCCATCTGATATAGACTTAATAAATAAATATTGGGGTTTAAGAGGGAAAAACACATTTACCTTTAAAACGTTACTCAATAATAAAATTGATTTAACTTTTGGCTCGGATGTTCCCATCGAACCTTTAAACCCAATTGATGGCATTGCAGCTGCAGTCCGACGAGCTCGGAGAGGAAGCCGGAAAACTTTTTATCCTGATGAACGTATTACTATTTTAGAGGCTGTGAAAGGTTTTACTGTAGGTGCAGCAATAGCATCTGGCGAAGAAAAGTATCGGGGACACTTAATCCCCGGTTATCCGGCTGATTTTGTTATTTTATCAGAGGATATTTTTAAAGTTGCACCAAGCCATATTTATGATATAAAAGTATTGGCTACATTTATTGATGGCAAGGTAAAATATACTGATTGTGCTTTTAGAATAAAATAATAGTGGCTATGCCACTTTATGATATAAAAGTGTTAGCAACATTCATTGATGGTAAAGCAAAATATACTGATAATTATATTAAGATAGAATAGAAGGGGGAAGGCCTCTCTTGACTTTGTATTAAATAAAGGACATATTAAATATATGCGAACCAGATTAACCATATTAGCTATTCTTTGGTTGTTGATTTGCTCAATTGTTATAACTACCTATGCAACCGAAGTAGATTCACTTAAAGTTGATTCATCTGCAACTATTCAGGATACTATAATTCTTCCTGAATCAGATAAAGAATCACTCGTTTTAACTCTTACCATTGATGGTGCTATCGGGACAGTTACCAATGATCTGATTGATGAGGCTATTGATGAAGCAGAATTGAACAAGGCTGAGTTATTGGTAATATACTTGAATACCCCTGGCGGCTTCACTGCAGCAACATGGGATATTTGTATGAATATTCTGAACTCTACAGTTCCGGTTTGTATGTATATCGCCCCAAGCGGTGCCAAAGCCGGTTCGGCAGGGGTTTATATGACCTATGCCTCTCATATTGCCGCAATGGCTCCTGCAACAAATATCGGTGCTGCCCACCCGGTTTCCGGTGATGGTAAAGAGATTGATTCGGTGATGAACGAAAAGATTACTAACGATGCGGTCGCACAAATTAAGGCGGCTGCCGAGACTCATGGACGCAATGCGGAATGGGCAGAAAAAGCGGTGAGAGAATCGGTTGCTATCACTGATAAAGAAGCCTTGGAATTAAATGTTATT
>DAOWMZ010000062.1 GCA_030642845.1 Candidatus Zixiibacteriota bacterium | reverse complement strand
CTCACTATGATTAGCCATAGCTGAGGGTGTGGAACCGAATAGCTCTTCAAAAAATTTTAAACCCCTGATAGTATCATCACGCTCTGAACTATGGTAAGTTGCCATATGATAGCCGATTTCAGAACCACTCTTTTTTAAATCCAGCAGCATCTCAACATAATCTTTATCTTCACAGGTAATACCTCCGCAATGAGGTATCTTTTCTCCCTTAATCGGCCACACCGACTTGGTAATACGAAAACCATGTTCAGATATAAAATCATAAACCGGACGAATATTTTCCAGGGTAGCATTATCGGTGTCATCGAAAATTGTAAAGGCGAATTTTTTTCCTTCCGGCCAGACTATATTATTGGAAGAATTGTTTTCTGACATAATAGTTTATTTATATTGAAGGGTTATACATTCAGGTAAAGAATATGTTTTATCGGTTTCCCAGTTATAGGAATTTGTGTTCGGGTCAAATATGAATATTGATTTCTTAAAAAATTCCTGACACGGCCTGTTTTTTTCTGTCTTAATTGGAGTAGCTGTAATTTTTGATAAGCCCTCTGATTGAGCAAAGTCAGTTATAATATGAAGCATTGTTTCTTCGATCTTGCGTCCCATTACCCGACAGCTTAAAATAAAATCAACTACGATTGCTTCCTGGTTTTTTATCTCACAACTGACAATTCCGGTCAATCCGGAATCACCGAATTTATCGGAGACTCGCAAAACCCACAATCTGTTTTGCTTTTGTTCTGTCCATTTTAACAATTCAGATTCAGTTAATCTTCTCGTGGACATATTCATTTGGTTGGTTTTATTCAGAAGCTGAGTTGTTCTTTCAATATTAATTTTGTTAAGAGATTCCACCTGAATTTTTATTTCAAGGCTTTTTAGCCAATCTTCAACTGAAGTAAGGGATTGTTTGAGGTTTTTTCTTATCCGATCCGCTTTGTACATATTTGTTCTTGCTGCATCTTCGTCTGAATGTGTAGGTTTGTCGAAGCAATTCAGTGACTGTAGAGTGGACACATATAACATTGGATCTGCAGGCCAGTCTGGTACATATATTTCAGGCAGAGCAGCCCGTACCCTGTCTCTCTCAACCGGGTTGTCATCGATAAAAACAATTGATTGCAAACCGAGGTTTAGCTCTTCAACTAATTCGCAAATGTTTTGAGCTTTATCATTCCAGTTTATTTTCCACCCGACAAAATCATCAAGAGATATTTTCATTTCGGGATGTTTATTGATAGCTTCGAGGGCTGTATCCTCATTGTTTTTGCTGACAATCCCCAGTAGTATCCCCCTTTTGGTTAAGGACTTTAATGCCTTTTGATAATCAATATATGCCTCTCCAACAGGATTATGACCACCGAGGATAAGATTTTGATAGCCCTCTTCACCGACAATCCCGCCCCAAAGGGTATCATCAAGATCAGTGATGATCATTTTTCGTGATTGCCCATGAATCCCGCGTAAGGCGGCTTTAATATCCGCTACCGCTTCCTGAAAGACATTATTGTTAAATGGGATCTTACCCATATACCAGAGTTTGGGATTGCAGGCAAATTTACCCGCATTGAATATCCATCGCTGAGTGTTCAACATGAAAATATTTGAAGTAGAAGATAACCTTTCCGATAACCTCAGGTTCATTTGTATCAATATATTTTCTAATCCAGAAACCGGATTCATATCGGTCATACCCAAGCCGCGATTAAAGGTAGGCAAGGTCCACGAGGGTATCAATACAATTTTACATTGTTCGGCTATTCCGCATATCAATGAAGCAAATTTATCAACCTCCTTCAGCAATTCCAAAACGGAGATTTCTTCATACTCCAATACTCTTTGATATGACTTAATAATTCTTTCAGGTCTTGTCCAGATCAGAACACATTCAGGATTCGGTTTCCAACATGGTGATGATTTGTCAAGCAGGGTGGGGATTACCTGATCAAAAGGGGCAGAACGGATATCCATAAGAGGAAAATCGGAATCATTAGCCAGAAGACCTGATAAGTTATCGATAGTAAAATCTGATATAAGCAAACAATTTATTTTATTATCAGTCACCATCATTATTATCTATTTTCTTAGTTATATACCCAATAAGAGAACCGACTGTCAGCGATTCATCATTACTATTTTGTATAAAGTCGAAATTCGTCAGGGTTATCAATCTGTTGAATATCTCATCTATTTTCTCTTCAACGGAGACTATAAAAGTGACCAACCCTAATGAGTCAAGCTTTGAAGAAGAGCCGGTCAGGACTGTATCTAATGATTTTTCAATAAGTTGCGAGGGATCTCTCTGTCGATTAAGATCATCAATAGCAGCATAGACTAAATCAGTTGTTTTTTCATTTATTGTCATTCGGGTATATCCAATTTCATAATTCTAAATAGCAAATTTACACAATCAGTGAATGATTGTCAGGTATAAAGTTAAATAGTGTGGGTTTAATAAAATAAAAAATTCTAATAAAGGAATTTATTGCACTGAGTTCGTATATTGGCTATATATAAGAAATTTAAATATATGATAACGAAGCAACTTATGGGTATTAGAAAAATTCTTGAAAATAAATTATTCCCTTTTGTAATAAAACCGGGGCGTTATGTCGGCGGTGAACCGGGTCAAATTATCAAAGACCATGAGAACCGTCTTAAATATGTCCATGCTTTTCCTGATAAATATGAAATCGGACAATCCTATTTAGGGCTTCAAACCCTTTATAATATTGTAAACAAGGATGACCGGTTTTTATGCGAACGGGTTTTTGCGGTTGACCATGATGCCGAAAAAATAATGCGCCAGGAAGATATCCCTCTTTTTTCTCTGGAGTCTTCAACACCAATAAATGAGTTTGATGCTATCGGGTTTACCCTCTCATACGAGATGGTCTATACTAATATGCTCAACATGCTTGATATGGCCGGGATTCCCATTAAGTCAAAAGATAGAAATGATTCTCATCCGATAGTCTTTGCCGGTGGACCGGCGGTTTATAATCCCGAACCAATAGCCGATTTTGTGGACTGTTTTTTTATTGGTGATGCCGAAGAGGGATTGATTGAGATACTTAGCATCTTAAATAAAAAAAAGGGTTTATCAAGAGAAGAAAAATTAGAAGCCATCTGCAAAAAAGTAGAATCGGTTTATATCCCGCGCTTCTATGATAATAACAGACAGCCTATAAATGACTTTGCACCGGCGGAAATAAAAGCCCGGGTAATGAAAGAACTCAAACCGGAATTTTATCCTGATAATCCGATTGTATCATTGATAGATATTGCCCAGGGACATCTTAGTATTGAGATAATGCGCGGCTGTCCGCAGGGTTGCCGGTTCTGTCAGGCCGGAACGATGTACAAACCCGTAAGGGTACGTCCGGCTGAAGATATTCTTCGGCAGGTTGAAGTACAAGTTGGCAATACCGGGCATGAAAGCATATCATTATTGTCCCTTTCCACTTCGGATTATCCGAAAATTGAAAAATTGGCTATAACATTGGCGAGAAGATTGGAAAAACAAAAAATTTCAATCTCGGTTCCATCACTGCGCCCCGGGACTATTTCACCAAAGCTATTGGATGCTGTCAAAAAAGTACGCAAAGCCGGTTTGACAATTGCTCCCGAAGCTGGCACGGAACGGATGCGCCGGTTTATCCGCAAGGATGTTACCGATACTGCTATTTTTGATACGGCTGATATGGCTTTCAGAAAAGGGTGGACAAGTATCAAGTTGTATTTCATTATTGGACTTCCGACTGAAACCGAAGAGGATCTACAGGGAGTTGTAGATATTATAAATAAGGTCTATGAGATTGGCAAAAAATACCCCGGCAGGAAAACTGTTAATGTTACCCTGTCACCGTTTGTGGCTGAACCACACACTCCATTCCAATGGGATGCTACTCTTAATGTTGATGAAATATTAAGAAAATTAATGTTTATTAAAAAAAGTATCCGGAACCGGAATGTTAATTTCAAGCATACTAATTGTGAAAGTTCAGTTTTGCAGGCTGTTTTGGGAAGAGGTGGCAGAGAACTGGCCCCGGTTATAGAATCTGTTTTTGATCAGGGAGCTCGTTTTGATAGCTGGTCTGAAGATTTAAAGCCCGATTTATGGTTTGAAGTTCTCAAAGAAAATGATCTTAAAGTAAACGACTATTTAAAAGCTATTCCATTCAGTGCCGATCTCCCCTGGTCTCATATTAGAAAAGGTCCATCCGCAGAGCATCTTCATAAAGAGAGAAAACGGACTTCAACCCAGATGCAGAAATATGTTCCATTTGAAAATGATGATGAAAACGGAGATGCCTATGTGGGGAAAATGGAATTTGGCCGAAGCAAAAAGAAAGTACCCTCACAAAATGTATCTGCTCCAACCAAAAACAGGCTCCGTCTGCGCTGGGGAAGAGATAACAGATATAAATATATGTCGCATCTCGATAATTTACGCACTTTGGAAAGAGCGTTCCGCCGTTCAGGGGTTCCCATTGCTTACAGCCAGGGATTTAATCCGAATATGAAACTTTCGTTTGGCCCTCCATTGTCATTGGGGATTACTTCAGAAGCTGAATACATGGATATTATCCTGGATACAAATGTAATGCCTTATATGATTGAAGATATCCGGAAAGAAATACCTGAGGGGATGGAAATTTATGATATCCGAAATGTTGCAGGCAAAGCGGTTTCTTTAACTGCCCGTCTTAATCGAGCTGTTTATAATCTAAAGCTTGAAAAAGAGACATCATTTGCCGATTTAAATAGTAAGATCAAAAGTGTTCTGGACAAAGAAATTCTCGAAGTTGAAAGGGTGGGGAAAAAGAAGACCACTGTAATTAATATCCGCCCTGCAATATATGAGCTTCTGATTGAAGGGGATATTCTCAAAATGACTCTTGGTCTGGGAGATGGCGGTTATGTTCGCCCCACAGAAATTTTGGAACAGCTTTTTGAGAAAGAGAACGTTAGGGTGTTGGCTGACCGACTTCACCGAAAAGAATTTTATCATATTGATGAAAATGGAAATAAAATTGACCCGATGGATTTATAAAATATTATGAATATTGGTAGTAAGGGAAAAAGGCAAAAGAAATTTGATCCGGTAAGAGCTACAGCGATCGAAGCTCTCCTGTTGATTGAAAACGGAGTTGCAACTGACAGGGCTCTTGTCAAAGTTATGGATGGTAAAACATTCAGATCAATTGATAAACGATTTCTTTTACAATTAGTTAATGGAACAACCAAAATGCGCCGCCGTCTGGATCATGAAATTAAATTCTATTTAGCTCGGCCGGCAATGAAACTTCCTCCCCGCCTGGTAAATATCCTACGGTTAGGATTTTTCCAGTTACATTATACCGATAGGATTCCTGCGGCAGCAGCAGTATCAGAATCTGTTAACCTGGCTCTGTATATGACTGATCGTTCAAGAGCTAATCTGGTAAACGCCGTAATGCGATCAGCTCTGCGTGAACCGGAAAAAGTTGTCTTTGTGGACAAACATGAATACCCCGTTAAACATCTTGGAGATTTTTACAGCTTCCCCGATTTCTTAGTGCAATATGCCATTAGTGAATTTGGAATTGAACGGACAGAGAAAATGCTGGTGGCATTTAATGCTCCACCGCATGTAACATATCGCGTAAATTTTTTGAAAACCAAACCGGATGAAGTAGCCAACCTGCTTCAGAAAAACAATATCGAATTTTCCTATGGTAAATATCTTCCGGAATTTATTCATATCAATGAAAGCGGCCTTCCCCTGCGGAGCGAACTTATCGACACCGGAAAAGTTTTTGTCCAGGATGAATCAGCAGGTCTTCCGGTCAGGCTTCTCAATCCAAAGCAGGGTATGAACATGGTTGATCTGACAACCGCTCCCGGAGGAAAAGCAACATATGCCGCTATCCGAATGCGCAACAAAGGACGTGTGACTGCCGTTGATAAATCACAGTTACGATTACAATTGGTTCAGGAAAACGCACAGCGATTGGGGATAAAAATTATCTCTCCGGTTGTCTGTGATATGCTTCTGTTTGAAGGCGGTATGTTTGATCGGGTTCTTCTTGATCCCCCCTGCACCGGGTGGGGAACAGCAGGGAAAAATTCTGACCTGCGGTGGACGAAAACCAAAGAGGATATTGTCAATCTGTCTAAGATTCAAACCAGTATGCTCCAGCATGCCGGTAAACTTGTCAAGCCGGGGGGAATTCTGGTTTACTCCACCTGTACAATTCTAAGAGCAGAGAATGATCAGATTGTAGAAGAGTTTCTATTGAAAAACCCACGATTTGAAATAGATACCGCAAGAGAATATTTTGATGATGATCTGGTAACCAGCCGTGGATTTGTAAAAACATATCCTCTGGTTGGTGATATGGATGGATCCTTCTGCGTTCGTTTAAAGAAAAAACTCCACTGATATTGCTATTCCTATTATTCTTTCCCTACCACGCCTAATTTACCAAAATTGTAATACCTGATGTAGGGGCAATCCCCTGTGGTTGTTCTTTACCTGGACAGGCACAGAGACCTGTCCCTACAATTAATAAGTTTGATTTTCCCATGATATTATTCTATTATATTTTAACATGCCTATTTTTTTTTGGAAGATATTCTTTATTAAAGAGTATAAGAGATATATTAAGCGCATGTGTTTGATTTAAACAGAGTTAACAATCTTTCATGGGGAGTGGATATGTATAAATTTTCCAATAAAATTGGTCTTGCTATTTTATTGATAATATTATGTGGAATAGCAACAAACGGATTTGCTGATACTTTGGATTTCAAAATTCCGGATTATATCCCGGAGAGATTCGTGGATCTGGAATGGCGGGTGGATGGTTCTTTCAGGCTTCAGGGTAACTATGATAAAAGAAAAATAGATGAAGATCACGTTGCGCCGTATGTTGATAACTATGTAAGTAATATAGATAGAGATAATGACGTATTTACTTTTGCATTGGGGACTGGTTTAGATTATGAATATGTTACAATTCCCAAATTTTTTAATATTAACACATCACTAAATACGAATATTAATTTCAATTCTTATCACAATAACAGTACGGAAAACCATTCAAACTATTGGAATCAGAATAATTATGATAGATCTTCAAGACATTATAATTTTAGAATAAACAATCATATAGATGCCGGTCATTATCTCTATGATGATTTTTTCATTTCTGCTAAAACAAATTTATTTTATCGCTATTCAGAGGTTCCAAAAGATAATAGAGAATTATATAGTGAGCACAAATATTACTATGAACCTTACACTACTGCTTATCAATCCTGGACTGATGCTAATATGAGAAATGATAACAGGTTTATTTCTGCTGATGGAGAGTTATTAACCGGTTGGGGGCGATTATATGAAGGGGGTTATGCCTCGACTGCACTTTATATTATTGATGAGTTAAAAAAAGATGGGCTTCTGGTGAAAAATCCTACTCAACTCAATATGTTGGATCTTACTGAAATAATTTATCAATACCGGCAGAAACATGCTATTGACTATAGAATTCATAGGATTGAATCACTTAAAAAAATAATTTCATTTTTGGAGAAAGAAGGATTGATAACTGGAACAGGAGCGAATGATTATCTTCTGATTCAGGATGTTTGGAATTATTTTCCAAAATATGATAGAAAATTTGGTGCTATAGTACGATTTGGAATCGGTTTCGATTATGATTATGATAGTTATCATTCGTCATATACCAGTAATAATCGAAGTTTTGACTACAGGTATCATGATGATACTCCACAGCAAATGGATACCCTGAACAGCAGGACATGGACCGATTATAGATATACCTCCAGAAAAGATGATTATAATGGAACCTATCTGGCTCTACACGCTGAATATAATGCTCCCCTTAGCCGCCAATGGCAGTTGAGGCTTTCGACCAGTAATAAATATTATTTGAAGGCTGAGAGTAATGGTGAGGATTATGACTTTCACGCTTATTTCTATGATCAAAATTCATGGCAGACTTCAGAT
>DAOWMZ010000202.1 GCA_030642845.1 Candidatus Zixiibacteriota bacterium | reverse complement strand
ATATTCATACCGGTCTTACCCAGCGCTGAGGCTATGGGTGTTGCCAGCCGAAGAGCTATCCAGACGATAAGGGCAACGATGAGACCGGAAGCAACAACAAACCAGGTATCAAACCATCCGGACACTTTGTTCACATAAATAATTACAGTACTCATTGCGGCTGGACCTGTCATCAGTGGGATAGCCAGTGGTACAACAGCTACATTATCTTGACCGGCGGCGTCCTCGGCTTCCTCTGGAGAGTGTTTGCTCCTGCTCTGTTTAGCATGAAGCATTGCCAGAGCCATGAGCAACAGAAGTATGCCCGATGCAATACGAAATGATTCCATGCTGATGCCGAAAAAATGCAGGATCATTTCCCCTACGAAAGCGGTGACGGTCAATACTATCGCAACTGTAATTGCTGCTGTTCGGATGGTCTGTTTTCGCTTTGCTGGTAACTGGTCACTTGTCAATGATACAAATACCGGGATGGCTCCAATGGGATTTACAATAACCAGAATGGCTGTGAATATTTGGATGTATTGATTATTGTCCATGATATTAAAATAGTTTTGTTTTTGCCCTATTTCAAGTATTGTTTTTCATTGTCCTGTACAATCGCGTTCAGCATACTAAATGAAAGTTTACGCCGTTAGAAAACCAGACTTTGCGGAGAGGCTGGTCGGCGTAATTGATTATATAACAATATGTTGCGCCGTTAGAAAATCAATGGCGGGGCATCGTGGACTATTTTAGAACTGTGGCCTGAATATAAAAACAGCCACTCAGATATGTAATGAGTAGCTGTTGATGAACAAGGAATGATATTCAGAGAATATCAAGGGAAGTAAATCTAACAATCAGCTGGTGCTGGTCCGCCTTTAAAAAGGAAGTCAACCAACCAAACGATATCATTAACAAGAATACTTCCATCTTTAGGTACTGAAACATCACCTTCAGCAGCGCATGAAGGAGCAGGTCCGCCTTTGAACAGGAAGTCAACCAGCCAAACGATATCATTAACCAATACACTACCATCTTCCGGAATACCTACATCACCCGGAGTTTCACAGCAGTACAGATATCCGTACTGGTCAATAAGTGTCCAGTCTGCAACCCAAGGTCTCTGATTCGGATCAAATGCACCCGGATAATCTACAACTTCCATCTGACCCCAGCATTCCGGAATCGAAATTGTATCCGGAGGAGTCGAGTGTGCTAATTCCGGATGGAAACCAATGGCAGTATCAACATCAACAGGATTGCTCCAAATGAAACTGCCAAAACCAGTTTTCGGACGAGGATCCAGATCATAGGTGTAAGGCAGACGTGATCCATAAGCAATACCAAGATCAGTAATTTCATTGCTCCAGACATCAAAGAGCTGATAAGCAACTGAATCATCACCATTACAAAGAGCCACGGGATCATCAGGATCTATACCATTAGAACCATATTTAAAATCATCCCAGAGGTTGTTGTAAATTTTAAGATCTGAAGTAGAGGGTTCATCTCTCGGAGTTTCAGGACAAACCGGAGAGAGGTCGTTAAACATACGATTTCTACTGTCTGTTGGACAGTGATTATCATCGATAGTTGGACCATGTTTACTATAATCAGCAAAGATACTGTTATAGTAAGCACCACCAGCATTGTCACGAAGCATCAGAGCATGTTTTTCACTTGCAGCATCTATGCCTCTGCCAAAATAAGTAACGTTGGAAATAATCGGAGTAGCATAAGGAAGAGCACCCGGAGTATCATCGCCGCCATCATGCTCTCCACCACGGTCGCCGGCATCACTGGTCTGAATAGTAAACCAGAACTGACCGGTTCCACGGTATCCTTCATCATAATCGTAAGAGTCATCCCGACAAAAAACAACAGCCAGGTGATCGGTATTCGGACAGCCGCCGAAGAACTCGAAACCATCATCATTATTGAAAGCAACTTCAACATATCTGATGATTGAATTACAACCAATAGCACCCATGGTCAAGCCGTTAATTTCATTGGCAGCACCGATATCGGTTCCACCATGACGAATTGAAACATACTGCATATTGCAGGAGCTGTCATTATCATTCGGAGTCAATCCACCACCATAGAAATGACGGGATTGAGCATCACCTGGTATACCTTCAATACTGTCTATACCATTGGACTCACTTGTGGCAGCTCTACCCAAAAGGATAACACCACCCCAGAGACCGCGTGCGGAGTCAGGATTGAAAAGATCAATATCAAATATGTCATATACAGTATCTCTGACACTGGTAAAAATAATCGGATTTTCAGGAGTCCCGACAGCGGTAAGATAACCGCCACGAGAAATAATCAAAGCGGAAGCACCGCTTGCTTGCCCCAACTCACCTTTAATGACAGTACCTTCCTGGATTTCCAGGTGTGCGCCGTCTTCTACATAGACAAATCCATCTAATACCCAGTTAGTCGAGTTATCGAGGTACAGGTGTCCACCAGCCTCAATATCTATATCAGTGATGGTAACATATGGCTTGCCCAAGTCTGTAGTAGCTTGTAAAAGAGCAGGCATAAGAATAATGATGAATCCTAATAATGCCTTTTGAAACATCTTAATTCCTCCAAAAGAGTTTTTGTTGTCAAACAATCAGAATTATGTTATTTTTCTGAATTAGCTTGGCTGTTATGTCAGTAACAGCCTGTTTTAGAATACTTAATTTTTTTATGTGGCATCAGCTAAATCATTGTTATTTGGTGCCGCCTATCACCTCCCAAAATACTTATTGTCATTAACAATTGTAATTAGCACTTTCCTAGAGGTAAAAGTATGTGGAGCTATACTATTGAAAATATGAGTGGCTCTCATCATAGGTGTAGCTCTTAACACACGCTCATTTTCTTATTTTTTATTATGATTCTTATCATAGATTTCACTATTACAATACATCGTAACTCATTCCGATTGAGTATATCCTACCGGTTTTGTACTGACGATAAATTTTCTCTTCCTCGTCAGCCAGACCAAGCTTATCGTGAACCATTTTCACTTCAGCAACGAGAATATTTTTCACTCCAAATTTTAATTTGGAGCCAAAAAACAACTTCTGTGAGAACTGAAAATCAAGTTGATGTCGAGGTTCTTCGTAAACATCGGGAGTAGCTCCTCGTGCATTAAAAGTCAGACGACGACCGAAAACATTATAGAACAATGAAGCAGAAGTACCGGATTTATAGTTCTCATATGCTAAATCAAGATTTATAATGTATGGGGACTGTCCGTGCATTGGCCGTTCTTTTGACGGATTATCATCAAACAGAAGTGCAAATTCATATTCGTTATCGGGAACAGTAACTTTGGATTTTACAAAAGTCAGATTACCGCCCATTAGGAAGTTGTTGAACAACGAACCTATTAAATCGAGACGATGGCGAAATTCAAATTCAACACCGTAAAGGGTAGCTTTATCCGTATTATCAGGAACAATCTCTCCCTTTGAACTGACAATTACCATCTCGATTGGATTCTTAAGATGTTTGTAAAAGAGACTTACCGAAGCAACTTCACCCGGTCTCATGAACCACTCCCAGCGAGTCTCATAATTATTGATTCGTGTATATTCAATGTCCGCATTTCCAAAGAAAAACCGTGACAAGCCGAATTCTTCAGATGGAGCTGGGATCATTTCACGTATTGTAGGACGGGCCAGAGTTCTGCCATATGCAAATCTAAGATTCATATTCTCATTGGTACGATAAATCAAATTAAGAGATGGAAGTAAATCGGAACCGTCAATATCTCCGGGTTTAGTTGCAACTAAATCATGGGTAGCACCTTGCATTTTTGTAGTTTCATAGCGTAAGCCCCCAATCATACTCCAATTCTTGAACAAAGTGTATTCGAACATTCCATACAACGCAAAGATATCCTGCTCGCCGTCATACTGGTTCTTTAATTCTACTACTTTGGTTAGAGCGTTGGTGTAGCTTAATCTGATATTATCCCCAGGAAGAGCATACATGGTATCAAAACCCATATCACTGGCATAGGCATCAATATCACCACCATAGTTGATATAACCTGTGGTATTGCCATAGTAGTATTCAAAATCCCGATATTTTCTCTCTTTATGCATGAATGCAGTACCAGTTTTTATTTTGCCTCTTGAGAAAGGAAGTTCTACATCGAATTTGATTTCCTGATTCTTTTCGTCGAGATCACGCCATAATCTTCTGGGTTCAGAAAAGCGGTTTATTTCAATCTCATAATAATAAGTAGTATCTTCACCATTAATATCATCGATTACCTGTTCATCAATCAGATATCTGGTATCAGGATTATTCTGAGAAGTTTCCGTCTGAGAGATCCGCCAATTGACCCGGATATTTTTAGATGGCAATCCCATTGATCCGAAGACGTGGTCGCCGGATAATTGCAAGCTCCAGAGCTTTCTTTCAGTATAGATCAGAGCAAAGTTGCGAAGCGTACTGCCATCGTATTCAACATATTCATGTGAGGCTGGCCCTGAAAGCTGACGGCTGGTCGCTTCACCGTTACGAGTGTAAGTATAGGTGAGGCCTAACTTATGGTTAGTATGGAACCCGTATTTTAGCATTGCCAATCCACCCCACAGAACTTCTTCTGTCCCTTTGCTGTCTGAGGCAGCATAGGTACGAGTCCATGGATCTTCGGCGGTTCCATCGATAGACTCTTCTATT
>DAOWMZ010000356.1 GCA_030642845.1 Candidatus Zixiibacteriota bacterium | reverse complement strand
GGCTTGCATTAATTTTATGAATCTGAGTACTGCCCGCTCTGAAAAAAGAGCCAGGGAAGTTGGCATTCGAAAAGCAATTGGCTCAAAGAGGATACAATTGATAAGTCAATTCTTTACCGAGTCTGTATTGATTTCGTTTATTGCTTTTATTTTTTCTATTGCATTAGTGGTTCTCGTTCTACCCTTTTTCAATCAAATTGCCGAATCAAAAATTAGTGTTCTATGGACCAATCCAGTATTTTGGATCATGGGACTTGGCTTTAGTGTTCTTACCGGGTTGATAGCCGGTATTTACCCTGCTTTGTATCTATCTTCATTTAATCCCGTAAAAGTTTTGAAAGGAACAATTCAAATGGGACGCTATGCAACTATTCCGAGAAAAATATTGGTAGTTTCTCAATTTGCAATTTCCATTATCCTGATAATCGGAACCATCGTAGTGTATCAGCAAATCAATCATGCTCAGAACAGGCAGCTTGGTTACGAAAAAAACGGTTTGATCAGTATTTCCACCAATGATGAAACACATGAGCATTTCGATGCAATAAGATCTACCTTAATAAATGACAAGGCAATACTGGAAATGACAGAAGCCAGAAGCCCGATGACAGCAGTATGGAATACCAATGGAGGATTTGATTGGGAAGGTAAAGATCCTAATATAGCTGTTGATTTTCCAAACAATGGTGTGACTTATGAATATGGAAAAACTATAGGTTGGAAAATAAAGGAAGGAAGAGATTTTTCAAGAGATTTTGGCACCGATTCTACGGCTTTTGTGGTGAATGAGTCTGCAGTAATCTTTATGAATTTAAAAGATCCTTTGGGCAAAGTTTTAAAATGGAATGACAGGGAGTTTAAAATTATTGGTATTGTAGAAGATATGCTGATCCAATCTCCATACAAACCCGTAAGACCATCTTTATTTCATCTTTCAAACCGTCAAGAAAATGTATTTATCATAAAATTGAATCCATTGTTAAGTGTGAAGGAATCAATGAAAAAGATAGAAACCGTTTTTCACACTTTCAATCCGGCAATTCCCTTTGTGGCTAGTTTTGTCGACGAAGATTTTGCTAAAAAATTTGGTAACGAAAAACGAATTGGCCAGCTGGCGGCATTTTTTACAATTCTAGCAATATTCATTTCACTACTTGGTTTATTTGGACTGGCATCTTATGTGGCAGAACAACGTACAAAAGAAATTGGCATTCGTAAAGTACTGGGTGCATCGATCTTAATATTATGGAAGATGTTATCTAAAGATTTTGTTTTGTTGGTACTTTTTGCTTGTGTAATTGCTATTCCTGTGGCATATTATATTATGGACATCTGGCTGCAAAAGTTTGATTATCACACTACTATATCCTGGTGGATATTTGTATTGGCATGTACTGGTGCATTAGTTATTACCTTAATTACTGTTAGTTATCAGGCAATAAAAGCAGCAAGTATAAATCCCGTTAATAGTTTAAAAACTGAATAAACCCCTCTGCCTAACGGCATCTCCCCTATCCCGATAGCTATCGGAAGGAGAAAATAAAGAGAAATATATTAAAAAATGACATTATGATCAGAAATTATTTTAAAATAGCCTGGAGAAATATAAAGAGTAACAAAGGCTTATTCTCCATCAATATTATCGGACTTGCGATTGGAATTGCCTCATGTCTTATCATCATGCTGTTTGTAAACGACGAACTTAGTTATGACAGATTCAATGAAAAGGCAGATCAAATTGTTCGGGTAGTATTTAAGGCAAAAATAAATGGAGAAAAAATCAACGAAGCAGTGGTTATGGCACCCGTTGCTCAGGAGCTGGAGAGAGAATACCCGGAAGTAATCGAAGCGACGCGTCTTAGAAGAATTTCAACTCCAAAAGTTACCTATGAGAATAAATCTTATCGAAACGGTGAGTTTGCTTATGTTGACCCAAATTTTTTCGAGGTGTTTTCTTTGCCTATTATAAAAGGAGAGGCAGTTTCTCCATTAAAAGAGCCAAATACAATTGTACTAACTCAAGAAGAAGCTATTAAATATTTCGGCAAGGATGACCCTATTGGGAAAGTCCTTCATATTGAAGCAGAAGGGCAACAATTTAAGGTTACGGCAATAATAGATAAAATACCAGATAATTCACATTTTCATTTTGATATGCTGGCATCTATGGCTGGCGACAATGAAGCCAGAAAAACCACATGGATGGATTCAAAATTTCACAGTTTTCTTGTACTGAAAAAAGGTACCGACTATAAAGATTTGGAAGCTAAGCTACCTGCAATATTTAAAAAGAATATAAGTACCCCATTAAAAGAAGCCTTTGGTATCTCCTTTGCTGAATTTACTAAAGAAAATGAAATTGGTATTTTTCTTCAACCCTTGACAGATATTCATTTGAAATCTGACTTTACAAGTGCAAGTACGCTGGAAGAGGGAGGAGATCTAAAATCTGTATATGTTTTTGGTGGCATTGCCCTATTCATGATATTGATCGCCTGTGTTAATTTTATGAACCTCGCCACTGCATCTGCAACCAAAAGAGCAAAAGAAGTAGGTATAAGAAAGGTATTGGGTTCAGATAAGAAACAATTGATCAATCAGTTTTTAGCCGAGTCATTTATTGCGACTGTAGTTGCTATGTTAAT
>DAOWMZ010000238.1 GCA_030642845.1 Candidatus Zixiibacteriota bacterium | reverse complement strand
CAGCAGAAGCCCATAATGATCTGGCATCAATTCTGAGCAGACCTGTTTTTAAAAAACCCCTTGAATTTGTATATATGCACCAGCAAAATGTCGATCAACAATCAAAAATGCTGATAAGAGCGGGAAAAAACCTCTTTGAAAAGTACAAAAACAGTCTATCTTTAGTGATATCTCAATTGGAGGCTTTGTCTCCTCTGAAAGTATTGGGACGCGGATATTCTGTTACAAGAAGACTCCCTTCCCGAGAATTAGTTTCATCGATTTCCATGATCAGACCGGGAGATCGAATAGAGACCAAACTTCAGGATGGTACAGTTGTATCATTTATTGAAAGTATATTGAAGCAGAAAAAATGATGGCTAACAAAAAACAAAATGATTTTGAATCGGCTATAGAACGATTGGAAAAAATCACGGATCTACTCGAAGATGGCGAAGCAACCCTTGAAGAATCAATTAAACTCTATACTGAGGGTTTGGATCTAGCTAATTTGTGCAATAAAAAGCTCATTGAAGCTGAGAAGAAAATCAAGAAGATCTGTGAGAAAAATGGTATCCTTTCTGAAGTTGAGATGGAAGCCGGAGAAGAATAATAGTGACTCTTACAAATATATCCAATGTGCGTGATTATATTAAAAATAATGGTGAATTTGTAAATCGAATTCTGGATCGGTATCTCCCCCCGGCTGAACAGGACCCATCAACTTTACATTCGGCGATGCGTTATTCTGTTCTTGCTCCGGGGAAACGGCTCCGTCCTCTTCTGGCTCTATCCTCTTATGAATATTGCGGAGGCAAAACCGAAGGCGAAGATATTCCGATTCATTTTGCAATGGCCGCTCTTGAGATGGTGCATACATATTCTCTTATTCATGATGATCTCCCTTGTATGGATGATGATGACTTAAGACGCGGAATACCAACCTGTCATAAAAAATTTGGTGAAGCTGAAGCTGTTCTGACTGGAGATGCTTTACATGATGTAGCTTTTCATCTGATGGCACAAACCGGATCAACCCAGGCTTGTATGGAATTAGCAGAAGCCCTTGGAACGAATGGGATGATTGGTGGACAATGCGCTGATGTTGAAGCTGAGGGTCGGGATATCACTAAGGAAGAAGTTATAAATATTCATACCCGCAAAACCGGGGCTTTGATTCGTTGCTCTGTAAGGCTTGGAGCTATTTTAGCTCAAGCTGATAAGGATCTACTTGAGCGGTTAACTGTTTATGGAGAAAAGATCGGACTGGCTTTCCAAATTATTGATGATATCCTGGATGTTGAAGGAAATTCAGAACTTTTAGGAAAGAATGTCGGTTCTGATAGTAAAAAGAAAAAGGCAACTTATCCCGGAGTAGTAGGAATTGATCAGGCTCGCAAGGATGCAAATAAATTAATTGAAGATGCGGTTGCATGTTTTGATAAATTTGACAATAATATACTGAAAGATCTGGCTATTTATATTGGACAGAGAAACAAGTGATTGAATTATTAGCATGAAACAACTCGACAACATAAACTCACCTGATGATCTCAAAAAACTTTCGATAACTGAGATGACTGAGTTAGCGGCAGAAATCAGGCAGGAGATCGTTTCATTTGTTTCTCATACCGGTGGACATCTGGCAACAAATTTGGGTTCTGTAGAATTGACTCTCGCAATTCATTATGTTCTCAATCTTAAAAATGACCGGGTTGTTTGGGATGTCAGTAATCAAATCTATACTCATAAAATCCTTACTGGTCGGCGCCACCAGATGATGACTATCCGCCAGCATAATGGACTGTCTGGGTTTGCCAAACGAAGCGAATCCGAATATGATCATTTTGGTGCCGGACATGCCTCAACATCTATTTCAGCAGCATTGGGATTTGCCGCTGCCCGTGATAATGCCGGTAAAGATCATAAAGTTGTTGCCATAATCGGTGATGGTGCTCTGACCGGCGGATTGGCTTATGAAGGACTCAATAATGCCGGTACTTCCAAAAAAGATTTGCTGGTAATTCTAAATGACAATACCTGGGCGATTTCCAAAAATGTCGGAGGTATGTCGCATTATCTGACTCATATCATGACCGATGAAAAATTCAACAAACTCCGCAATGAGGTCTGGGAATTAACCGGTCGCTTTAAACGCCGGGATAAAATCCGGAAGGCTATTTCCAATATTGAAGATTCGGTAATGGCTTTGTTAGTACCCGGAATGCTTTTTGAAAAATTGGGCTTCAGATATTTTGGTCCTATTGATGGACATAATCTTGAACTGGTTATTAAAACTCTTAAAAAAGTTACAAGCCTAAAGGGACCTATTCTGCTTCATGTCGGAACAGTCAAAGGAAAAGGCTATGAACCTGCTGAAGCTAATCCCTCGAAATTCCACGGAGTCGGTAAATTTGATAAAATAACCGGTAAGGCGATGACCAAATCAACAGGACTCCCTGCTTACACTCAAGTCTTTGGCGACACAATTTGCGAATTAGCTGAAAAAAATGAAGATGTAGTAGCTATTACTGCAGCCATGACTTCAGGTACCGGACTTACTAAATTTGCTGATAAATTCCCTGATAGATTTTATGATGCCGGCATTGCCGAAGGCCATGCCACTACATTTGCCGCCGGGTTGGCCGCCGAAGGCATTCTACCATATCTTACTATTTATTCTACTTTCCTCCAGCGTTCTATTGATATGGTTATCCACGACATTGCTCTTCAAAAACTTCCGGTTGTGATGTGTCTTGACCGAGCCGGTTTAGTTGGCGATGATGGCCCTACACATCACGGAGTTTTTGATTTATCTTACCAATCAATGGTTCCGGATTTGATCGTAGCAGTTCCCAAAGATGGCAACGAGCTTCGAGCAATGATGCATTATACCTGTGATAACAAACTTGATGGTCCTGTAAGTATTCGTTATCCACGCGGATCTATCCCCTGCGAGATGTATGAAAAGATCGACCAGATTAAATGGGGTGAGTGGGAATATCTGACTCCTCAAAGGAATATTGTAGTTTTGGCTGTGGGGACTATGGTTGATCATATGCAAAAAGTGGCGGAGAAATTAAAAAATGAAGGAATAGAACTTTCAATTATAAATGCCCGTTTTGTAAAACCTTTAGATCTAACAATGTTAGAAAATATTATCAGTTCCTCTAAAGTAATTCTAACGGCAGAAGAAAATCAGCTTAGTGGCGGATTTGGTGGAATAATTGGTAGTTACTTAATGACCAATGGCTACCATGGGAAATTCAAAGCATTCGGTCTCCCCGATAAATTTATTACTCATGGCAACCGTGATCTTCTTCTAAAGGATATTGGTCTTGATGTTGATTCTATAGCAAATGAAATCATAAATATGACTTCTCAAAAAAACGGATTCCTTCAAAAACTCCACTTAACAAGAAAAGGGATCGGGCACAAAAAAGCTTCGGAAACCAAAAAGGTCATTGGGAATAAATAATTCTCTTTAACTTGCCTTTATCTCCATTTTCACATTATTATACTTCTATGAGATTTGGATTAATCGCCAATATTAAAAGGCCGGAGGCAAAGAAATCAATTGACAGATTTCTTCAATGGATAAAAGAGAATCACTACGACGTAGTAGTGTGTGATAGACTAAAAGAAATTGGTTATAGCCAGGATTCCTTACCTCGAGAACATATCGCTTCCAAAGTTGATATTATTGTATCTATGGGAGGAGATGGCACCCTGCTGGCTTCAGCACGCGCTGTGGGAGATACCGGAACTCCTCTTTTGGGGATAAACCTCGGCTCTTTGGGATTTCTTACCCAGTTGACACCCAAAGAAATGAAATGTGCTCTGGATAGAATTGCCAATGATGATTTCCAGATCCAGGAACGAATGCTCCTGAAAGCATCGATCACCGGACAGGAATTAAAACAGCCATACGCTTTGAATGACATAGTTGTCGATAAAGGGGCTATCAGCCGTCTGATTGAAATTAGATTTCGGGTAAACGGTGAAGATATAGTCTCTTATCGAGCTGATGGTTTGGTAATTGCCACTCCCACCGGATCGACAGCCTACTCACTTGCAGTCGGGGGGCCGATTATGCATCCCAAAATGATGGGAATTATTGTTTCGCCGATCTCTTCGTTTTCGCTGACTACTCGTCCGATGGTCTTTGACCCTGAGGATGTTCTCGAACTGACAATCAGATCCGAAGACCGGGTGGCTGGGCTGACACTCGATGGTCAGGTTATGGAACCATTAATGGATACTGATATGGTGACAATCAAACGGGCGGAGTTCACTTCCAATTTTATAGTTTTTCCTGAAAATTCATTT
>DAOWMZ010000146.1 GCA_030642845.1 Candidatus Zixiibacteriota bacterium | reverse complement strand
TGGTTTGCCGCCACCGCGACCATTTAACTCTTTTAGCGTTTCTTTTAACAAATTGCCGGCATGAGCACCATGCTCTTTTATGGCTTTACTACTGGCAGCAGTCATCACTGTCAGTTTATTGCCAATTGTTCCTAACCCAAGAGTTAATACTGACCCCTGCCTGCTTTTGTTGTTATCGATCCAACCGGCCATTATGTCTTTATCTGATACTTTAAAATCTTTGAAACTAACATCATACGGACCAACTTTTATTTCTTCTCCATCTGTTATAAATGCATCAGCTGTCATTTCTGATTTTAATCTTTTAATTTCTTTCTGTTGACTTTTATTATTTTCAGCTAGCTTGCTCACGGCCTTTTGAGCTTCAGCCTCTGAACGTCCGATTGTTTCAGCAACTTCACGGCGGAATTTCTTGGCATCGAGCATGTATTTTATTGCGGCTTCACCGGTGATTGCTTCCAGTCTTCGTACTCCCGATGCAATCCCGGTTTCAAATGTAATAAAGAACGGCCCGATCTGACTGATATTTGCGACATGCGTTCCACCGCATAATTCCATAGAGAATTTATCTATTGAGACTACCCGAACTTTATCGCCGTATTTTTCACCAAAGAGTGCCGTTGCACCTGATTTTTTTGCCTCGTCAACATCCATTTCTTTGGTAGACACTTTGTGTCCTTTTAGAATTTCATTATTAACGATATTCTCAACCTGCCTGATTTCATCAGGTGTCATCGGTTGATGATGCGAGAAATCAAAACGCAACCTTTCCGGGCCAACATAAGAACCGGATTGTTTTATATGCTTGCCTAATACTTGTCGCAAAGCGGCATGAGCCAGATGTGTTGCGGTATGGTTACGCATAATATGCCAGCGACGTTCAGCATCAACTTCAGCAGAAACAGGCGAGCCTTTTTTTAATTTGTCTAATGATCCCTCAATTAAGGAACATATATGAAGATACTTATCCTGATAATTAACAACAGTGGTCACTTCTAATATGAAACCATCTCCAATGATTTTACCAACATCACCAAGCTGCCCGCCTGATTCAACATAGAAAGGAGATTTATCAAGAATCAGTGCTATTGTATTTTTTGTATAATCTATAAAAGGATATAAAACTGTTGCATCTGTTTTTAGATCTGAACGTTCAAACTCAGTAGCAGACAGGTCTTCAATCCCAAGTGCTGTTAATTTATCCGTTATCTGTTTAATATCCTGATCCTGAAAATCAGTAGTTCTACCGGATGCTTTTGATTGCGCTTTTTGTTCATCCATCGCTTTTTCAAAACCTGCCTGATCAAGAGTGTAGTTCATTTCAGCGGCCATAATTTCAGTCAGATCATAGGGGAAGCCATAGGTGTCGTAGAGCTTGAAGACATCGGTGCCATCGATTACATTTCCACCGGAAGATTTCAGTTTGACAGCAATTTTATTAAACAGATCCAACCCGTTATCAAGAGTGCGGGAAAATGCTTCTTCTTCGGATTTGATTACATTTTCAATATGCGATTGCTTCTCTTTTATCTCCGGGAAAGCCTCGCCCATTTCATCAACCAGAGCAGGAACCAGTTTGAAAATAAAAGGCTCTTTCAATTCTAATAAACGGCCATGACGCACAGCTCTCCTGAGAATTCTCCTGAGAACATATCCCTGTCCGGCATTTGAGACCCCGGCTCCATCGGCGATTGCAAAAGTGAGAGCCCGCAAATGATCGGCGATCACATTAAACGATGTGACATTATCTTTATATTTTATATTTGTAATTACAGATAGAGCATCCATGATGCTCTGAAAAAGATCGATGCCAAAATTGGTTTCAGTATTCTGTAACACCGAAGCAAACCGTTCTAATCCGGCACCGGTATCAACCGATGGTTTTGGCAGTTCGATAGTTTTGCCATCGGGAAGAGTTTCATACTGCATAAAAACCAGATTCCAGATTTCTACAAACCGTTCAGTTTCGCCATTGACCACATCATCAGGTCCGGTTCCAAAAGATTCACCCCGATCAAAATGGATTTCACTGCAGGGACCATTAGGGCCGGTCTCCCCCATAGTCCAGTAGTTATCTTTTTTGTCGAATCGTAGAATTCTTCCGTTTTTAAGTTCCGGTGCAATTTTTCCCCAGAGGTTGAAAGCATCATCATCTTCTTCATAAACTGAGACATACAATTTATTTTTGGGTAACTGTAATTCTTTGGTGATCCACTCCCAGGCATAGATAATTGCTTCTTCTTTGAAATAATCACCAAAAGAAAAATTACCTAACATTTCAAAAAAGGTATGATGCCGTGATGTAAATCCAACATTGTCAAGGTCATTATGTTTCCCGCCTGCACGGATACATTTCTGGGAGCTAGTAGCTCGTTTATAATTAACTTTTCTTTGGCCGGTAAATACATCTTTAAATTGGTTCATTCCGGCGTTGGTAAAAAGAAGAGTCGGATCATTATGCGGAATAACCGGCGATGACGGTACTAACCGATGGTCATATTTCTGGAAATATTCTAAAAATGATTTTCTTATCTCTGATGTCTTAATTTTCTTCAACCTCGTTTTCAGTGTTCAATAGTTTTTCCACAGCGTTTTTTGCGGCATTATAACCGAATCCGCGCCGAGAAAGATAATTATACGCTTTGTGGCGGGCTGATTCAAGTTCAATCTTGGCATACTGGCGAAGCTTTTGATTTAAAGCAAGCTCTGCCTGATGATCTTCATCTATTTCGGAAAATACAATTTCTGCTACTCTTTCGCTTAGATCTCTATCAAAATACTTTTTCTGAAGAAAAGCAGATATATAAGATTTGCCCGATGGTTTACGTTTGATTAATATTTCAGCGTAGTTATTAGCCAACCTGAAATCATTGAGATGACCCATTGATTTAAATTCTCCGATAACCCGATCAATTGTATCCCGGCTGAATTTTTTTCGTTTTAATTTCAGAATCAAATCACGAATTGAATGCTCCCGTATTGAAAGAAGCCTTGCTGCTTCATTTTCACAATAAATATACTCTGATTCTTTTTGGAGTATTTCTATTTGAGATGGGGTAAGTATTATCCCTTCAACCAGCTTATGTTCATAAAGAGTCTCATCGTTTATCTGCAGAGGCTTATCAAGCGAAGAGATTTCAAGGAATATCCGGCTCCCTTTTCTCTTAATTCTCAACAACTTAAACTGATTACCACTATTATTATTCACAGTCATGACAGAATATATTACCAATATCACCAAAATAAAGTTTTAACTGCTGAAGCCACTTTTATTAATATAAAAAAATGTCCCAAAGCTCAATTGGTTATTAATAATACAGGCTATGCCCGGCAACATTCTGCCCCTTTAATACCGCACCATAAAGGGAGTGTTGAAAAAGTATTTTGGAGTAGAATATCACGATGGAGACAAGCCCCATCGCTACGCGTAAACAGTGTAATGCCGCGTAGATGGTGGCCTTGTGTCACCCGTCTTGTGGGTGGCAGATGTCCACATCTGCCCCTTTAATACCGCACCATAAATTATGCGCCACCCAATATCTGCCGTGTACATACTTTTTAAACAAACCCAGTGTGTTATTGCTACAACTATTAACATTTAAGAGTACGTTAAAGTACAAAACAATACTATATTAGAACATATTTTATGATATTATTCAGTTTTTTACACTTTCTATATTGACATGCAAGGGGGAATTATTTATTCTGTTATTAGATAATTAGGCCTGTAACCTGTTAATAATAAAGGGATTCTGAAAGCAGAGAAGTTGGCGGGGTGGTATCTCGCTGTACTACAACACATTAACAGGTAACATAATGAGAAAAAAAATATTAAAAATATATTATTCAGGTGACAATTATGGATCTTGATCTCCAGGGAAATATCGAGCGTTTTACCTTACCGGAAATTTTTCAATTAATCGCTTCCAGTCGCAAATCCGGGACGCTTGGTATTCAGAGAGACGACTCTATTGTGATGGTTTATCTCAAGGATGGAGACGTTATTTACAGCTATGGCCCTCGACAGACTTTCCATCTTGGGAAGCTTCTTAGGGATCGGGGTGTTATAAACGACACTCAGCTTGAAAAGGCAATCAGAGAACAGGCCAAAAACAATAATTCCAAACGTCTTGGTGAAATCTTAATAGCCCACCACTGCATTGACCGAGCCGATCTGGAAAAGGTAGTCAAAAACCAGGTGGAAGAATTGTTGTATTCTCTTTTATCATGGGAGACCGGCTCGTTTAAGTTCTACGAAGGGCAGTTCCCCACTGATGAAGAAATCACAGTTAAGATTTCAGTCGAGAATATTATTCTTGAAGGACTTCGGAGAATCGATGAAAAAAATATGGTCATGGAAACTCTTCCTGATCTTGATGCTGTTTATACTATCTCTTCCGCTCAGGCCGGACGGTCTCGCGATGTTGCGATGGAAGCAACCGAATGGAATCTGATGGCATTAGTCGATGGCCATCGATCATTGGAGCAGATTTGTAAAATATCACCTTTCAATCGAGATGATACTCTGAAAAAATTAGCAAGACTGAGCCTTGCGGGAATTATAACTAAAACCGATCGCAAGCCGGATATGCAGAATGTTAATCTGGAGAAGATTGTCAACCGTTTGGCAAATCTTTTTGAAGATTACATCACAGTAAAATCCCCGGCTCATAATAATAGATTGATTGATCGTAAAGTTACCAAAACTATCGTGGAGAGTGTTGAGTGAGCCAGGTTCAGGTGTTAAAATCACTTGAAGGAGTTCTTGAATCCTTTCTTGAAAAAGTTGTCATCCTAAAAGAGGAACGCCTTCAGGTTCTTGAGGGTATCAACCGTCTTGATGATATTGCTCGATCATCGGAAGACGGCTTTGATGTTACCGACAAAGTCGGCGATTGGTTTGCCGATCATAACCAGTGGATAAATGAACAAATACTTCGCAAAGGGGATGTTAACAGGATCAACGGGATTCTGAATGAAATAAAAAATCAAATAAATAAAACACCTGATGCTTCCCCGGCTTCGAGAAAGATCAGTTCAGAAATCAGCCGGTGGTCCGATTCCGACATGATAAAACAGAGCCCCGAAAGGGCCAAAACTTCTAAGCAGAAAATTGTTCTCAAGCGGGGATCTGAAGATATCTCGGTTTTAAATGAGCCAACCCTGATTGATTTCAGCAAGACTCTAATGCACTGTGACATGATGCTTAAACGGTTTTCGTATAAGAAGTTGCATATATTGTCAGTGCTCGATGAAACCCTCGACAAAGCCAAATTACAAAAAGATAAACAAGCCTTGATTTTATCGGCGTTTATCATATATTATCTTAAGCAAAACGCTTACAAAGTGGAGCCGTATGTTAAGCGGCTCAAAGAAGCCGAACGCCTTTTCAAGGAGGTGAAATGATGCTAAATACTTCTGAGAAGGCATATTGTTTGGCTTTATTAGCGTTGAAGCGTAAAGATTACCGGTCGGCGGTCGAACAGTTTGATAAAGCGGCTCCATATTTTAAAGATGATAAGGAGTTCAATTTGTACCGCGAATCGACCCGGTTGCTTCTGGCAGTTAAGCTGGAAGTGGAACATATTGAAGATGAAGACCGATTAGAAATCGAGGAGACATTCCAGAATGGCTAAGAAACAAAGCTTTGCTGATAAGGCCAGTAAAAAAGCACATGGCAATATCTGCCCGGTATGCGATACTGTTTTACAGTATATTAAGCATGTCAAAGGTGAAAAATCAGAAACTGGCTGGCG
>DAOWMZ010000035.1 GCA_030642845.1 Candidatus Zixiibacteriota bacterium | reverse complement strand
TAATTCATTAGGGTATTTAGTTGCCGGATTAATATCATGAACATTTCGTCAAAATTTAACGTCAATAGTCAACTCATTGACGTATTCCCAAAATCCGTCTGCAAAGCTTTTAGGATGATTACTCTAAGCGACAAAGAAAGATAAAAATATCCTATACGATAAAGATTTTGCAAGTATAACGCTACGCGTGATTTAAAGGCCGATCCGCAGTGTTTCTTGTAAAATGATACACAAATTTATGGACTTTAAAAAGAAACTCACTTCGGTATGATAATTCTTTTTGTATAAGAGTTTTTTTATAGTCCTAAACTGTTACGGCGACTAGAGTTATAAGAATTGCAATGGAGAGGCAGAGTGGGAATGGCTGCATGATCAAAATAAAAAATGGTTGCATTAGCGAGCAGTAATCGGCGTCTATTACATATAATTTTTGAGTAATATTTCTGTAAATTATATCTTATTAATCCGGTAATTAAATACACTAATAAATTATGGCGCGATAATTATAAAAAGCTATTATTTAGGGTCCATAGAGTATTTTAAGTTTCAGCTATTTAATTGCCAGATTAATATCAATCCTATCTGAGTATCTCACTTTCATGCAAACATCCGTTCATGATCATTTTTATCATATGCTAAACTGAGCCGATTTTGATCTTGAGAAGAATAACCGATTCCTGAACGAACTAAGCGCTGGTATTCGAATATTTTCTTGCATATCTCCTCTACTTCTTCCTTAACTATTATCTTTTCCCTGGTAGTAAAAGTAATAATAGTATCCGGAGAGGCCTGTAAAGATTGTATCAACTCTTCGTTGACATGAACTTTTGAATCGTCCAAGCGTGTCACTTCTATCATTTTTATACCCTTTCCACTCAAGATTTCCTCTGTTTTTTAAGACAACCTGCCCCACATAAATAATGATAGTCAGCAATGAGTATGACTAGCGTTTTATATTAATCAGTTCTGCTAGTATTTCATCGCTGGTGGTAATAACCTTGGCATTAGCTTGAAAGGCACGTTGTGCTGTTATCATCTTCACAAACTCTTGGGCAAGATCAACATTTGACATCTCTAAAGCATTAGGAGTAAGATTGCCTAAAGTTCCATTTCCGGGCGTTCCAGGCATCGCCTGGCCTGAGGCAAGGCTCTCTCTGTAAAGATTGTTACCGCTTTTTGCCAAACCATAATAGCTTGGAAAATCCGCCAAGGCCACCTGGAAAAGCGGTACTAACCGGCCATTCGAATAGGCGCCTGTCACAAATCCCATTTCATCTATTGAAATATTTCTGAGAACACCGGAAGGATGTCCATCCTGAATCTGAAAGGTTGTTGCAGATTCAGCGGAATATTGAGTTAGGTCACCCAATGTATCACCCGCGTCATCGACAAGGCTCCATTGAATATTTTGAGGTGTTCCTGCACCTGTATCCAATGTCAACGCTATATCTAAATCAGTCGATCCTGCAGCTAATTCTCCATTTGCGTCAAAATTTAAATTAATCGGAGCTCCGGTAAAAGCTGCAGTCCCGTAAGATGCCGGTATATCAGTCGTTACCTCCCATTGATTGACTACCGGTGGTGGTCCGGAATTATCCTTTGTAAAGGTTAAGGTCATAGGAAGATCGTTGCCAAGAGAATCAAAGATCGTTATTGTGGTTGTATATGTCTGCCCCGGATCAGAACCTGCATCCAGATTCACATCCAGCGTAAATTCTCCTGTTGGATTCGGCGCAGTAGTACTTTCACCCGGAACTGTAATGTCAGCAATAGGATTCAATGCTCCGTTGGAATCAACCGGATAACCCTGAACTAAAAGACCATCGGGATTAAGAAGAAGTCCATTCTTATCAAAAGTGAATTCGCCTGCCCTCGAGTAAAATAAAGATCCATCGTCATCTTTTAATATAAAAAAACCTTTCCCGTTAATTGCAACATCAGTAGAACTACCGGTGTTTTCCAACGATCCCTGGGTCCACAGAGGGCTGGTCTCCCAAAGCTGGACACCCCTGCCGATTTCATTTCCGGAAGAACCTCCTAGTGATTGACTGAGAACATTGGCAAATGAAGCTCTACTGGATTTAAATGCAGTGGTATTGACGTTAGCTATATTATCTCCAATAACCGTCAATGCTGTAGCATTGGCATTTAATCCGGAAATACCGGCAAATAATGATCCTATCATAATAACCTCCTAAGGTATTTAAAAGTTCAAAGATACACTAATCTAATTGAATTCAATTTTCCGGTTCACTAATCCTGAGTACGTCACCTATAGAAATTTCATGACCCCCAGATCTTAAATAGGTCTGCCCGTTATTAAAGGTTACACCGGAAACTCTTCCGGAAACGAATGAAAGAACATCAACCAATTCATCATTAATGTCTACGGCCATAATTTCAAAGGCATATTTTCCGTCCGGCAAAGAATTACCCTCTGAATCGGTCGCATCCCAATCAATCGTCTGATCACCAGCACTTAGGGAACCTGCTTCAAGAGTCCTGACAAGTTCACCAAAAGAATCGTAAAGAGAAACATAAACCTCATTTGCGTCGTCAGACAACTCAAAATGAACCATGTCGGAAACACCTGAATCCACTAAGATCGTATTGCCTACAGCATCTACGGTTTTCCCGATGAACGAAACTGCCTGAGAATTATTAAGTGAAGCTTGATATAACTGAAGATATTGAAGGTTTTCATTAACATTGTTAAGTTGCTCCAATGAACTGAATTGGGCAAGTTGCGCCGTAAATGCAGTACTTTCCATAGGGCTTAAAGGATCTTGATATTGGAGTTGAGTAACAAGCAGCTTTAAAAAGTCATCTTTGCCGAGTACGTTGGGCTGGGACGCGGAAGATCCGTTTGTATTCATAATTCCTGCTTCTAATGCTGAGACAGACATCGCTTTTCAATCCTCCTGTTGGTTCATCTGTAATTTGCTTGATTTCACTTTCTTCTTCAATAGTGTTTGGATCTCCCGCCATATCTTCGTCATTATACTGGGAATTATTAAAAGAATGTCGTCGGGAATATCCATTGTATTGATTATAATCGTCCGTAACGGAGACATTGATTTGATCAGCATCAAAACCATGAACCTGTAGAGCAGATTTCAGTTGTCCTATATTACTCTCAATGATTTCTTTTACAAATGGAAATTCAGACAAAATTTTTGCGGTTATCTGATTGTTATCTGTCGTAATATTTAAATGTAAATGACCAAATATTTCCGGCTTTAGATTTATTCTAATTTCATTATGACCATCCTTAAGAGTAATTATTGCTTTGTCGATAATTTGTGATAAAATTTCATTTTTAAGAGGCTTTTCCATTGATCTATTTTCCAATGCACTAAAAAGCGTATCGGAAATTTTTGAAGAACCCCGGCTGGAAAGACCTGAATTAGGATCATCTACCTTGATTAAATCAACAATATTTATTTCACCAGCTACTGTAATTCTTTCGACATTTTCGATTTTATTTGACGATGACTTATATTGCATTAACGAACTTTGCAGGTTTCCGGCTGCCCCATGTTCATTTCCATTAAATGAATTTATTCTATTTGAAAATGTTTTATCATCGATGCGGTTTTTTATGCTTTGATCAATGACATTAATAAGTATATTTTGTTTGAGTACAGCATTTTCTTCCGGAAGCAAATTAGATTTAGAAAAGGAATTATTATCTCCTAGAGATTTAATTCTATGGTCTTTATTAGTATTCGGGAGAATAAAAGTTGATGATATTTTTATTGATTTTATTTTTTCACTATAGCCTTCTAGTGACTTTGATGTTGATTCAGATAAATCTTTTTTATCCAAATTGGATCCTTCAAAAGACTCTTGCAAAATCTTATCGGTCGTCTTTAAATTAATATCGTCTCTTACCCTGGAAGAGCGCTGAAACGTTTCAGAAAGAATTCCTGCATAATTTCCAGTATCGAGTCCCAGTTGTTTAAATAATACGGGGACCCTGTGGTCATCAGCGGATGTTAACATTTCGGCATAATCACGGTTTATCTCGCAAGAGCCTGTTTTTACTTTCAATCTATTAGCAGTATTTTTCTGTAAATCAGGATCAACTTCGTTGCGACCGGAAAGTTTATAATGACTGTTATCAGCTTCCTCTTTTAGGCTTTCATTATTGACATACTTTAATATTTCATCTTTAAGAAATATGTTTGGAGAGGCCATTGTCTGTGAGTTTTCATGTTGATCTTTGGTTACGCAACTCGCATCTCTCAAAAGAGGCGACATGCCATCTTTTTCAATACCTTCCAGACAATCAATAAATCTAAAGCTGTCTAAGTTGATATCCTTATCATATGTTGCGGCAGCAAAACCATTTAAATCCGGGCTACCCATTCCTGTTAAAAAGTCTGTAAACACCGCTTTATTCCTTTTTTACAATTGCCATGCATCATTTGAACGTTTAAATCCATTAACAGCAACTTCATCCATAAAATCCTGCTCAGTTCTAATAATCTCTTGTTTAAATAATTTCAGACGCTTTTCTTTTAACTTTTCGATCATTTTTCTATCTCGCATTGCTTCAACAAGTTCTTTCGTTTTGTTACTCAATAAATGCTTAGTCTCTGTCAACTTTATTTTCTGCTTTGTAATATCGCTTTCCAAACAAGTTATATACCTTGTGTATAAGATTAGGGTAGAAGCAACAATACCATCCTCCTGCATTTGTTCAAGTTCGCCAATCAGCCTACCTCTGTAACTAAAATACGCTCGCAATTTATTCCTTTCGGAACCAAACAGCTTTTTAAATTCAGCCAACTCTTTTTTAAGGTTCTCTTCTATCAAGTTCCGATGACTTAAAACTGGTTCGAGCTTAAATTTGGACATATACTATTGCCTCATTGATTCAAAGTAAAGTCATATCATGTTTATTCTACCTATACTGACCTTGAATATATATTAACGAAACAAGCTATCTAGTTCCTTTATGCTATCTTGAAAACTAATATTATCTTCGATATCCTGCTTTAAAAAGGATTTAACATTGTCTATCATCTTAATAGAATGATCAATTCTTGGATTACTTCCATTTACATATGCTCCAATATTGATCATATCTTCTGCATTTTTATAGGTAGCAAGTATTCCTTTTAGAGAATTGGCATTCCTCCTATGATTTGAATCTGTGATATTGTTCATAACCCGACTAATGCTATTCAGAATATCTATCGCTGGATAATGCCCTTGTATCGCAAGTTCTCTACTGAGAATAACATGGCCGTCCAGGATTGATCTTACCGCATCTGCTATCGGCTCGTCCATATCATCGCCTTGTACAAGCACAGTATATAGTCCTGTTATAGTACCGCTATTTGATGAAGTGCCTGCCCTTTCCAATAGCTGTGGAAGCAATGTAAAAACAGACGGAGTATACCCTTTTGTTGTTGGCGGCTCACCAAGCGCAAGACCTATTTCCCTTTGAGCCATTGCAAATCGAGTTACGGAATCCATCATAAGGATTACATTTTTACCCTGATCACGAAAATACTCGGCAATTGCTGTAGCAATAAAAGCCCCTCTCATTCTTATCAAAGGAAGGTGATCGGAGGTAGCAACAACCACAACCGATCTTTTTAATCCTTCTTCTCCAAGGTCCCTTTCTAAAAAGTCATTTACTTCCCTACCCCGCTCCCCGATTAAAGCAATGACATTGACATCCGCATTGGTGTTACGAGCTATCATTCCTAAGAGAACACTCTTACCCACGCCCGATGCCGAGAATATTCCCATCCTCTGTCCGCAGCCTATGGTTAACAGTCCGTCTATTGCTCTTACTCCAATACTCATTGGTTCTTTTATTCTTCTTCTTGAAAGCGGATTGGTCGGTTTAATATAAATGGGATATTCATTATCAATTCGAATTGGCCCTTTATTGTCTATAGGGTTACCCAGACCGTCAATTACTCTTCCCAAAAGATCATTACCAACGCTTACCAATGCCTCCTGTTCACTGGCTACAACACGGCATCCAGGACCTATTCCCCTTATCTCTTCTAAAGGCATCAATAAAATATTATTGCCTCTAAACCCCAAGACTTCTGCTTTTATATTCGCCATACCAGAATTGGGATAGATCTCACAAATACTCCCTAATCTGGATGCGGGACCACGAGCCTCAGCAACAAGGCCTACAACATTCGTTACTGTCCCTTGAACCCTAATAGGATTATATGTCTCTAAATACTTATGATATTTATTAAAGTTGATAACGGATCCCATTTTGTTATTCCTTTAATCAATAAACCGTTTAGATTACAAAGGTTTTAATTAAAGCTCGATGTAACATTTTAGCATATTGAAAATTATGTCCCTATTGTCATACATAGGGAGCTCTTGTTTTAAAGGCTGCAGAACATATTATACTTAGGGACTGTCATTTGTTGATATCACATACCTGAGCACAAAAGCCTTCATCGCCATTATAATCTTTGAAGTTCCAAATCAAAGGCCTCCTCAACTACTTGCAACTGTTTGTCGATTCTTGCGTCAATTTCTCCTAAATTTGTCTCAATTACGCAACCACCATTAAGAATATTCTCGTCCTCTTTAAAGTCAATAGTTTCGACATTATCAACCAATGCTGCCCATTCTAACTCGGCATCTTTTATTAGCCGAATATCGGATGGGCTCATCCTTATTCTAATTTTTTCCTGCCCATCGATTGCTTCAAGGGCTTTTCTGACTATACTTAAAACAATATTTCTGTTTGTTGAAATCTCGCAACACACTATCTTCCTCGCTATAGCCAATGCCAGTTCGACAGCTCCTTTTTCGGCATTAAGATAAATTTTTTTCTTTGCAGTTTCTAATTCTACAAGAGATTGTTGCATATTTTTCAAAACAGGTTGGAATTTCTTTTTTCCTATTTTAACACCTGCTATTTTCCCTTTTGCGAATCCATCTATATAAGCCTGTTCCTCAATTTTTATTACCTTATCTTTTACACTATCGTTAAAGCCATCAGTTCCATTGGAACTTTTGAATAATTCGAAATCATTTTCATTCATCCCTTCGACTTTTGATTGATGAAAATCGTTCATTTTTTCAGTCTGCTTTTCCCAATTCATAGGCTGCTCGACAGCAATAACCGGAAAAGAGTATAGATGGAATTTGTCCATTTCCTCCAAACGATCCCTTTTTGTTATTCTATCCAATAAATTCCTCCCCCCCGCGCCCACTAATAATTATTTCTCCTTCTTGTTCCATATCCTGAATTACCTTGATAATTGCCAGCTGGGAATCTTCGACATCCTTCATCCTCACTGCACCAAGAGCTTCGATTTCCTCAGACATCATTTCACTGGCTCGATCGGACATATTTTTAAAGACTTTTTCTTGCACCTCTTCAGAAGATCCCTTCAATGCTGTTGCCAGGACTTTGGATTCTATTTTTCTTAGAATTTTCTGCAAACCTTTATCATCAATTAAGATCAGGTCCTCAAAAACAAACATCATCTGCTTTATTTCTTCTGCCAGTTCCGGATTGATCTCCTCAATCTCATCTAATATCATTTGACCTGAATTTCCGCCAATCTGATTCAATACTTCCGCCAAATAAGATGGTCCGCCAACATTGTGGGTTGTAAAGGCCTTCTTGTCGCTAAGCATCCTATCAATGACTTTTTCAATCTCTTCCACCATGCCGGATATTACTTTTCCTAAAGATGCAACTCTTATGGCAACATCAGTTTTTATTTCGTCAGGCAACTTTTCTAAGAGTTCGCTGCCTACTTCAGCACTAAGATGAGCAATGATTATTGCAATAGTCTGTGGGTGCTCATCTTTAACTAATTCAATCATATGATCGGTATCCAAACTTCTAAACGCGCTTAGTTTTGATGGTTTTAAAACTGTCTTTTCGTCTTTATCACTAACTTTTAGCTGATTTTTGCCATTAGGAATGCTTTCTTTAGCCTTTGTGTCCCTTTTAGTTTTTTCTGTAAACTCTTTTGCCACTTTTTCGACTAAATCAATTGAAATCGGCCCCATCTGTGCTAGAATATTGTCTATCAACTGTCTTTCGTTGTCGTTCATCTTGCCCAATACACTCTGTTTTGCATTCCCATCCATTGATTGCAAAAGTATAGCTACCTTTACCGATCCCGCTAATTTATCAGCATCCATCTGTCATTCCACTCTAATTTTAACACTCATATGCAAAAATAGTATTAAACTTAATTATGGTCCGTTTAAAATTTATCCTTCCTTCAGCCAGCCCTTCATTATATCCATTGAATTTGTATTGTCATTGGTTAGCATATCTAATGCACGATCGCGGAAAGGCAAACTTTTTTTCCCATGTGCATATTCTCCTTCGATCTCTGCTACTGTTTTAGGAAGCTGCTCGAATAAGGACATGTCCACCACTGTTCCCGATGTCATCCATTTGACTAAAGGTCGCGCTACAAAAATAAAAATACAAAAAACAAATAAGCTTAATAAACCATATCTGACTAAAATTTTATTCTCCTTAACCTTTGACAACCAGCTTTCTTCAGGCATTATCATGTCTTGCTGATCTTCAGCAAATTCCATCCGGGTTGATTCAAAAGAGATGTTAACAACTTCTATCTCGTCACCCCGGCTTTCGTCAAAATTAACTGCAGACTTTACGATATTTTCAATATTTTTCATTTCCTCTTTTGTTCTGGAAATATATTTCCAGCTCGCTTCTTTATCCTCTGCTATAACCTTCTTATATGAACCATCTATAATTACTGCTACTGATATTTTTTCGATGATTCCTGTTGGTTCAATTATGTGACTGGTAATTTTGCCTATCTCGTAGTTTACTGTTTTGTCTTGTTTCTGAAATAACCGGTTATTCGTAGAATTTGTATTTTCAGAAGCACTTGATGTCATACTCGATGCCGTAATAGGAGTTCCCATTGCATTTTGAAGGCCTAGATTAGACGTCTCGCTCAACATCTGTTCACTTCTTGCTACCTGGTTTTTCGGATTATAGATCTCTTCCGTCTTCTCATGTCTTTTAAAATTCAGAGAACATGAGACTCTCACAATGGCTTTCCCCGATCCTAATGCCTTTTCAAGCATTGTTTTTATGCTATTCTCTAAATATTTTTCTTTAGTCTCTTGTAACTCATATTGATGATAGCCGGTTTGTGAAATTGAATCGCTATCTTTGAATCCTGAGAGCATTTTTCCGTGGTTATCTACTAAAATTACATTGTCTATACTTAAACCTGAAACACTTGATGAAACAAGATGAACGATTCCTTGAATTTGTTCCTGAGCTAAGTACCTGCCGGGATGAAGCCTAACAACAACAGAGGCTGTTCCGGATTCTTCTTTGTCAATGAATAAAGATTTTGACGGTATAACAATATGAACCCGCGAACTATCAATCTCTTCCAACCCATTAATAGTTCGAGATAATTCTCCCTGCAATGCCCGCTGAAAATTTATATTATGAACAAATTCAGTCATACCAAGCTTAGTGTTGTCAAAAATCTCAAACCCGATTCCGCTTCCTTGTGGCAAGCCCTCTGAGGCAAGAGACATTCTCATCTCATGAATTTCTTCTCTGGGAACTAGGATAGTATTCCCATTTGAAGAGATTTGATATGGGATCTTTTGCTCTTTTATTTTGCCCAGTATTGTGCCCGCATCTTTAGGAAGTAAATTTGAGTAAAGAACTTCGAAATCAGGTTTTCCGGCCCACATCATCACAACAACACAACCTGCTAATGTACACGCCACAAGTGTTATCAACGCCACCTTTTTCCC
>DAOWMZ010000327.1 GCA_030642845.1 Candidatus Zixiibacteriota bacterium | reverse complement strand
TACACGCAAGTTATCATTTATAAACGGCCTCTGGTCAGTTGGATCAAAAGTAACAATTTATAATGGTGCTACTTCATATTATCCATCATTAGCAATCGAAACATCCGGTAAACTTTGGGTTGGTTGGACCAAAAAGATCGGTGGAGTAAGAACACCCCATGTGAAATCATCTTCGGATGGGGTGGCAACCTGGGGAAGCGGTGCTAGTGATGCCGGTACAGCTCTCACTGGCGGGGCTTCATCGGCTTATGTCAAACTGATTATTGATAACTCTGATATTCATGCTGTTTATACTGAAGCAACTGTCATGATTGCAATTCGATCTTTGCCCATAAGCGGGGGAAGCTGGACAACTGAATATAGTATTTCCAGTGGGAATTATTTATTGGAACATTTTGATTTGGCATTGGCTTCGGATAAACGGATTGGAGTAGTCTGGGATGATCAGGCGATAAAATATTCTGAATTCAATGGGGATTCATGGAGTGCAATTTCAACTGTTGATGCTGATGGCGGAATTTACCCCCAGCTTTCTTTTTCAGTAAATGTTCCGATGGTGCTTTATCTGTCGGAGTTTGCCAATGATCAGAAAATAATAATGTATAGCGCACGACAGTCCGGCGTGTTTTCCACACCGGTGGTCCTTGATGGTCGAGCAAAGCAGTTTGATGCTGTTATACTTTATGAAATAACTTCATCGGCATATGAAGATTTAACTACAGAATCCTCAAGTGCTGCAACTGGTGATATTTTTCAATCGGAATCAAGTGCTCTGGCAAAAAGCAGTGGTGATATTATCTACTTGGGGATGGATGAAAAATTCCGCCACCTTAACATTCTCCTTTCAACTGCGGGTTCCGGTGGGACGGTCAGCTACAGTTATTGGGATGGCAACAACTGGAATGCTTTCACTCCGGCTGGCAGTGGTTATAATCTGGATTCTACAGATAATGATCTGTTGTTATGGGAAGATTTCAATAACATCCCCCAGGACTGGCAAAAACGAATTGTTAATAATGAAAATCGTTTTTGGCTTAAGATCGAAGTTACCTCAACTTACAGCACTGCTCCTGTAGGCAGCCAAATAACTGCAATATCAAACATCAACGCTTTGATTATAAGGAGGTAATTGATGTCATACACAAATACAGAACTTGTCAGGCATCATCTTGCGACCGAATTCCCAACCCGGGATCAGGTATATGACCAGATAGTTGTTTTTAATTCCGATGATTATATTTCTTTTTTTTCAGGTGCAGTTGATGAATCACTTTTGATTGTGAAATCAATTCAGACTAATGAATCAGAACAAAAGAAAATCATTTTGGGTAGTGGTGCAAATGCTGTTGATTCATTCCCCTTGCAGAGGGGGTCGGTGGTAGTGGCATCGGATAATTCTCTGGGAACAATTTATACAGAGAATATTGATTATATAATCGACTACAATAATTCTCAACTATACATAAAAGATGATGGCGGCCTCGCCAGCGGGGATACAATCACTGTCTGGTTTAGGAAATATGTTCTCTACGTTAATAACTCCGATTATCAAGTTGATTATGAAAACGGAAAAATCCGAAGGATGACCGGAGGGGATATTGCTCCAGGCGAAACAGTTCTGACCGATTACACACCAATCTATAAGAGCCATACCGAAGAAGTTCTCAACAATGCTGTTCTTGAAGCTAACAATCTTATTGAAAATGAAATCGATCCTGATCAGATATATGGAGCCGATCCGGTATTGCAGGCGGCGGCTACTTATAGAGCACTTGAGATTGTATGTCAAACTGCTGCAGCGAGAGAGCTGTCATCTTTGAGGGGTGAGGATAAATCGGCTTTAGTTTGGATGAAACTGGCTGATGTTTTTGCAGATCGGTCTGATAAATTTATGAGATCATTCCGTCCGCCAATCGATGGCCCCAATAAACCTATTCACAGTTAAGGGAGATTTTACAAATGGGAATAGCAAATGTATTATCACGCCGGATCTGGTTTGTTCCGGGGGTTGAAGTCTGGGGATTGCCGGGATTGGGAGAGGTTGAATATCTGGTACTGGAACAGATTGGTTCAGATAAAACCATTTTATATGGTGAAGCAGGAGTCGGTGATGGTTCACAATCGGTCGCATTTAATGAACTAACAGATCATCGGGGAAATAATCTTCCTGTTAGTATTGATACACCCAGAGTAATTGTCAGGTCTCATGATGAAAATGCGGCTTTTGTTGTAGGCACTGAAAAAAACAGCTCATTTAAAATTGCCCGTGATCCTAACAGTGAAAACAATGTGACGGTTGATTTGATGGTGATTGAGATGGGAAGTTGATGAACAAAAAAAAAGAAAAGAATATCGAACAGAAGCTTTTTAGTGAATTCAAGATTCTAATAAAAGACTGTCTTGAAAACATTAATCAGCGTGATAAAAAAGATATCAAGGTAGGAGAATTAATCAAGATGTTGGAATTATACTCAAAGTTGTCGCCTCGTGAATCGGGGCATAAAGAGTTCTGGGATATGCTGGATAAAATCCGCAATGAATCTTTGGACAGTAAAAAGCCAGTGAAGACTCGTAAAGTAAAAAGTTCGAAATCGAGGAAAGTAACAAATAAATGAAATTGATTGTAACTCTTTTGCTGCTTTTAATCCCGGTTTCAATTCCTGCCGAAGTTGATACTTTAAAAGGGATCAGTGATATTGAAGACGGTACCATCTATTCATTCGAAGATTGTGACAACGAAACATCCGGAGAGAATTGCCTGCGTTATAACAGCGGTGGGATGATTCAGTTGCGTATAGGAAACAATCTTGAAGAGTCACACAGGGTATTAGTAAGAATACCCGGTTGGGACGAGACAATTCCGGATTCATCTAAATTTATGATTTACTGTATCTACGAAAGCGATGTTACCGACCGTAAATTTTTCCTATACCCAATTACAACTCGTTTCTATGAAGGGTCTGAATCAGAGGCGTTAATTGGCAATTATCCTGATCCGGATAGTGGGGTTACATGGAATCATGCTTATTTGGATGTTGGCGACAGCGATTCAATGAGTTGGTCAACAGCCGGAGGAGATTACACTACTGCTGTTGCCTGTACTGCCACAGTGACCAGTATCGATCAAT
>DAOWMZ010000188.1 GCA_030642845.1 Candidatus Zixiibacteriota bacterium | reverse complement strand
GAAATCTGTTGATGATATGCTTGTATTTTATGAAGAAAGTTATATTTTAGGAAAATTACCAGAATGATATGATAAGTAGATTTTAAGGAGAAATACATGCCTTACTTTAAAAAGATTATTGGAGAGAAATGCTACCTGTCGCCGGTGAGCTCGGATGATGCTCTTAAATGGACAGAGTGGGACAATGATGTAGAAATTGCAATTCCTCTTGGTGATGAAGCCTATAGTTATTCCTCTCTTGAAAATAATCAGGAGTCGATTAAAAAAATGAACGGCAAAAAGATTCAATGTTTCAATATCATTGATTTAGAAACCGACACCTTGATTGGACGATGTATGTTTTTTGATATTGATCAGATAAATCGTGTAGCGATGTTTGGCATTTTAATTGGGGATAAAAACAGATGGGATGGCGGTTATGGTCAGGAAGCGACCAGGCTGATGCTGGATTACGGTTTTAATCTTCTCAACTTCAACAGTATTATGTTAGGTGTGTTTTCCTATAATAAATGAGGAATAGCCTGCTATGAAAAAGTGGGATTCAAAGTAATTGGCTATCGAAGAGAAGCTCGTATTGTAGGTGGTAAAAAGTATGATGTGGTTCTGATGGATATTTTGGCCGAAGAATTCGAATCACAATATGTTAATAAATTTATTGAGTAATGTAATTATAAATTTCTAATAAATGAATTTATCAATCATATATTGCGTATTGGGATGTAAGTTGAACCATTGATCCCAGGTTGTATTTTCAGATGGGAAGTAATTTAATACGGCTCCAATGTCCGGTCCTGAAACACACCACATAACACCTCCGCAGCCAAGACAACCCGATTCGATAGTCTGAACCGCATGCCACAGGTTTTCGTTTTCCAAATCATACAGCAAAAATGAATAATTATATGTCCAACCGCTGGCTGAGAGAGTAATTATATTACCGTTAACTTCACGACTGTAAACTACAGCCCAATTCTGAAGCGGTCAGTAAGTAGCCGCAACATTATACTCTCCAATAGTATCATTGACGACCTCATTTCCCAACAGAGTGCTTTTTCTGTATGCCCGACTATGACCATAAATGTCAACCCCCAGAACTCCATAAGTTAGTTCGGAAGATGGATAACCGCTGTCGCCTGGGTTTAATATTTCGGGAAACATGATGGGAGGAAAGGCATCAACTCCCAAGCCAAAATTAAAGCTGTCCGGCTCCAATCCATAGAGATGAACTCCGTCGGAGATATCCCATTGTCTGCCGGTGCGATCAACCAGAATTACTGTATCAGTCGGGAGTGTTAGGGGAGAAGGACACTTTGAGGGGAAGCCGTATCCTCTAAACAGAAAATCTACCATTGTTGTAATATCTGCAACATTAAAACCATCATTGCCATCAACATTAGCCGATGCTGGACAACAGAGAGGAGAATTTGAAATAAACATATAATCTACCATACGCATAAGATCTGACATATTCACCTTACCATCAGGATCACAGTCAACATTTCCGGTAGAACCCCTACAACATTCATATTCAATAATAAACGCATATACATTTTTATCAGCAGCTTTCCATTGTCCTCCTGATGAATCTGTAATCAACAAATAATCCATTCCACTTGAAGTATCAGGTTGATTGGGCATCCAGTTACTATAAGACCATGATTCTCCTGTAAACCAGCGCCATTTTGATTCAATAACCACATCTGCCCCCCCAATCCAGGCTTTATCTCCCGGTTGCAGCAAACTTTTTACTATCTCTTGTTCTTCCTGATTTGTAATAACTGCAAGATACCCACCCAGTTTCTGAGCCGAATCCTTAGCTCTGAGCCAAGTAAATTTATTATATTCACCCCTTATTATTTCATAAGTGTGATCATCAACCGTAACCATTTCATTGGCTTTGGCTTGATTCAAGCCAATTACCAGAATGAAGCACAATAATGATAAGAACAAGATATAGTGTTTTTTTATGGGTGCTGTAAAATCTATCATAAATCCCTCAACAATACAGGATATTTTCTATCTTCTATCTACCAATAACAAAAATAAAAATATATAGTTCCAATACTTTTGAGATATATATTAACTGAAACAAAAGATCAGCAATGAGAGGTGATAAATGAAATTATTCTTGGAAATTCATAATGATCTTCCTCAGCAAGGGCCGGGCGATGATGAGTGTACGGTTAAAGCATTGAATGTGATTTTGAATCACTTATCAAAACCAAAGCAAGATGACTTTCATCGAGATGACTTTCAAATTCTGGATATCGGATGCGGTCCGGGAAGACAGTCTATCGCTTTGGCAAAAGAGATAAATTGTAAAATAATCGCTGTTGATAATCATCAACCTTTTCTGGATGAAGTAAATAAGCGTGCATCAGAAAATGGCTTAGCTGACAAAATTATTACACTTAACCAGCCGATGGACTCTCTGTCAATAGAGAAGCAAGGCTTCGATGTTATCTGGTCGGAGGGGGCAATTTATATTATGGGGTTTGAGAACGGACTAAATAACTGGAAAGCTTTTTTAAAGCCTATTAGTTTTATTGCGGTAACGGAAATATCGTGGTTTACTGATTCCCCAAATGATGAAGTCAGAAAATTTTGGCAGGACAATTATCCGGCTATGAAAACTATCGATGAAAATATTAATATAATTAATAAATCAGGCTACAGCCTGTTGGAGAGTTTTAGACTCCCTTCATCATCATGGATTGACAATTATTACAATCCCATAGAAAAAAGAATAACAGGTCTTAGATTGAAATATAAAGATGATCACGATGCACTGGTATTTTTTGATGATTACTACAAAGAGATTGATATGTTCAAAAAGTATTCTGAATCTTATGGCTATGTTTTCTACATTATGAAATTGAAATGATTAACTATTATAAAAAAACAGCCGCCTTAAAATTTAAAGCGGCTGTTTATATTTAAAACCAAATCAAATTAGCTCTATGGGCACTCAACAGGCGGAAGTCCACCCTTGAATAAATAATCAACTACCAGAGTGAGGTCGTCTACCAAAATACTTCCATCACCATTAGCATCCCCTTCTTCCATACAGTTGGGTGGGGGACCACCTTTAAAGAGATATTCAACCAACAATACCAGATCATCAACCAAAATAGCTCCATCCAGATTGGCATCACCGCGAATCCCGTCATGATTACAGCAGGAGTTTCTTCCTCCTTCTACACTAACATCAAATACAGGAATATCACTGGCTGTAATAGCCGGGATAAGATTTATCCCCAATGGGTCATGCTGAATTGTTACTTCAAGTTTGTCGATCAATAGATTCAACACGCCTTGAGATGGCCAGTTGTATAGTAAACTATCCCCCTGATTGATTGAAATAATTCCGCTATCTTCCAGAGTTGATATTCTAAAAGGATGAGGACCTAAATCGGGAACTTTATTAGAACTGCCAACAGTCCCAATATCGACATAACTACCGGTAGCAGTTACATCAGGGCTGGTATAGAGGACAGTACCGCCAAGGCTCGCTTCAATGGTATAGATAGCTGGTACAATTGAGAACATTTTCACATCCCATTCAGACGGTGAGATTTTTTCTTGTGTCATCGAATAATAGACGTCAAAAAATGATTCAGCTGGAAAATCTGGTGACGGCGGCGGTGGAAATCCGGTAGCAAAAATATCAAAGAACGATTCAGCCGGGAATGATTCATCTACAGCGGCACACATCATTGAACCGCCTATAGGGACACTTGGGTTTTCAAATAGAATAAAATTAATGTAATCATAGTTGGTTTGAATTTTGGGATTAGGCCAGGCAGTCAAACCATAAGGAGTAGTTGAGTCTTGATTGGTAACATTATAAAATGATCCTCCTAAAAGATCAATAACTGCATTCCCAATATTTGTGATATTGTAATCTTCATTAATAAAAGTATAGTTTTCATTAACAATAGCATAGGATGGCAGGTTATCTCCGAATTGTGTTAAACTTGCAATATCCGCAATCCATACTTGATCCGTATCAATATTTCTAAATGATACAGTAGTTACCAACTGATCGAATATACCATCATCCTCCCATGTCCACAATGCGCTGTCTTCGGTTCCGAAACAGATATTAATTTTACCGGCATCATCCATATTGGCTAACGACATATCATAAGGACCGTTATTAGGCCCTTTGGATTTACTTCCCAAAGAACCGATCCTAACCCAGGAGGTTATGTTGGTTGTCCATGAACCTCGATCCTGTCTGAGAGCGGTACCATTGAGATAACCGTTGATCTGATATACCCCCGGAAGTGCCTGAATCCAGATATCCCATTTTCCATCGGGTCGTTTGTCCTGACGCATAGATGCCACAAATTCATCTGGTGTACCACCTACAATACCTGTAAAATCAGTTAAAATTGATGCATCCACAGGGATTGAGGGGTCATCTGCAAAACGACAGTTCCATCCTTTGAATCCGAGAAGCATTGTAGGACGAGCATCAAAACCGTTTTCATTTTGCCCGGGAACCAGATCGAGATCGCTGATAAGCAACATACCCAAGTCCACTTCCAGACAGGCTGATCCCCGACTGATATGCTGCATACCGAATAGGTTGGCTATTATATCAGCTCTAATTACTATTGGTTCGCAACAGGTTTCTACCGGATAGCCGCCATAAGGATCAAAGGCTGGCATTCCAATAGCAAAGTATTCCTCATAAACATGGACATCATTGGTATCAACTACGCAATCTCCATTAAGATCACTGTTGTATAATTCCGGGGGAGGAGGACCACAGAAATATAGAAAATCTGCCAGAAAAGTCATATCCGCAATAGTCAGAGGAATACCGTCTCCATTGACATCTGTATTAGCATAACATTGAGCTTTAACAGGCTGTGATAAGGATGACAGTAAAATTATTACAAAGGCGGTTATTGAT
>DAOWMZ010000337.1 GCA_030642845.1 Candidatus Zixiibacteriota bacterium | reverse complement strand
CCATTCTCAGTGCCAATATAATATGTTCCTGAAATAACCTGAATACAGGTGATTGACGTTGATGGAAGCCCCTCAATATCACTTAAAGTCCTCCACCGTTCCCCTGTATAATAATACAGGCCTTCGGTTGATCCTACCATCAAACTACGCCCAACTGAAGTAATTGATGTAAGTTCGCCTTTGAATAAAGCACTAAAAGGAATGATAATCTCTTCGGGTACAAAACGTGACTTTGAACGCTGAATAGCAAAGTTGATTCTTTCACATTCACTTTCAGAAAGAAGGCTATCTTTCATCCCGTCATTAAATCTACTAATGATATCTTTAGTTCCGTCCCAGTTAATACGGCATTCGTTATAGACAATAATAAGAGAATCAAAAGCCTCGTTCATCTCATCCAGTCGAGAATAATCTTCCGGTACATGACTCATAACTTTCGTTTGAAGAGATTTCAATTCCTCAAAAGTCATATTGCTGTTAAATTCAGCAACTTTGGCAACAATAGATTCCAATATTTCATCATTTTCAATTCCTAAAAATGATTTTACTTTACGTTCTACTTTGTCGCTTGAACGAAGAGTAAAGACCTCTCCCTCGTACCATTTATGATTATCATAACGGACCAGGCCCTTTTTAGAAATGGCCCAAATCTCATAAGCTTTATAATCATTACCGCTCCCTTTTTTAAGAGGAGCTATGCTCTTAAGAGGACGATACTGGCTGGGTACATTCGCATCTTTCCATGATTTAGATAGAGGATAAGCTCCCAAACCGGCCGGATTCCAATGGGTAGTGGTGGCATCATCGGCAACTGCCACAAATGCTTCACCCATTCCTGCAGCCCTCGCACCCGGAGCAATCCTTAAGAAAAGGGCAGTGGCTTCAGAAACGGCAAAACTAACAGGCGTTAGAGTAATAATTGAAAAACTAACAACAACTAAAAACAAAATTGTTTTGGTGAGCATAAAATCTCCTGAATTTAATTAATAACAACAACTTTTCCAAAAACATCAACAGCATCTCCACCGGAAATCGGTGTTGCTACTGCTTTATATAAATAGACTCCAGATGCAACTCTGTCACCCTGGAAATCGTCTCCATACCACATTATATCGTCAAAATAACCGGCTTCTGATGGATATCTTTCATAACTTTTAATCTTTCTCCCTGAAAGTGTATAAATATTAAGGGAAAACTTTTCCACCTTTTGAGTTAGGCTATAACTAAAACGGGTATTTTCCCTCATGGGATTGGGATAATTCAGCAAATCGAGAATAGCTAATTCACTTTCTGCATTAACTACGGCATCAAATTCAACACTCGTATAATTATTGGCATTATCCCAGGCCTTTATTTTAAAAGTATGATTCCCCGTCTGTAGATCATTGATCTGAAATTCCAATTTCCCCTGATTATAATTATCGGGATCATACTCAAATCTATTTGTAAGATTTATCATATTTTCAGTCTGGCCGTCAATAACCATCGTTATTCCATGACCTAAGGAACCTGACAAATTAACACCGGAAGAGTCGGTTAAAATAATTTCGAGATTGGCATCTTTGGAAACGTAATCTCCACTCTGGAAATTATTTATATTTGTAAAATTGTATATGATTTCCGGACCTGTTGAATCTGTTGTTGAAGCTGCCACGCTGGATACAGTTAAAGAATCAACCAGGCTTATAGCATCTACCGTCTCGAATTCGGCATATAGATAAATTTGTGCAACTTCTCCTCCATAGCTGACATCAAGAGGGACAATAAAATCAAAATCAAATGAACCCTCGGTTATAACAGCGGTTCCTCGATAAATTGCTGAACCGGTTAAGTTATAATCTACATTCTTATAAGTTTTCTGATGTTGAGCATCGTAAATTCTTATAACTAATTCGCCATCGGCTATATAAGGACTACCAGCTTCATCTAAAACATGACCGCTGATGTTTGTTCTTTCCAATGCCATAAGACTGTCAGGATACTCAGTCAATTCCATACCAAGTCTTGGCATCCCTAATCTTAAAAGAGGATCGCCAAAAAACAGATAAGCACGATCATTTGATTCCGGAGTTGGTATGCCGGGAGTCTGATATTGTCTTTTTATTTTAGCTAAATAGACTGCTTCAGCAATAGTTAGTGAATCTTCCCTCAATAGAATATCAAATGTTTCTTGATTGAATTGGGCATTATCCCCTGACCATACCAATCTGGTAGCAGAAACAACACCGATAGCTCCACCGTTGGGGTGGGACAGCAATTCTTCGGCAAGGGCATCCCTTTCTGGAGCATCAAAGAGACCTATAGCACAAGAAGCAGCAAAGAATAAGGATAGTTTATCATTGTTATTTAATCTCGGGACATCATCATAGCGGGTAAAGACATGCTCATGAGCCCATAGATCAGGACTTCCGTGCCCGACATAATTAATTATTAGAGTTCCATCATTGATGGCTTTAACAATGTCATCATTAACCGCAGGTTTATACTGGTTTACAAACGGATAATCCCAGAGATAAATTTTATTGCGATAAAAATGACTCGGGATATAGTCCTTTTCCAATTCTTCAGTCTGGGTAGTATGGAAAGTTTCACCGTCAAACTGTCCGTATTCATCATCGGCAACCAGTGTGATTTTATTTTTCCAAAAACCATTATTGGATGATGATTCATACTGTTTAATTTTATTTACTATTATATTTACTTCACTTGATGACCGTACAGGCCAGCGAGCAGAAAGCATATCATAACCAATGTTATCCATTTGATAGCTGGTATCGCTATCCAAAATCCCATAATCACCAAAATAGATATAATTGTCATCAGAAACAGACCGATCAAATGGATTTACATAAGGCGGAACCCTATTCTCAACTCCGGACTCAAGAATATCAAGATAATCATAGTTACCGTCACCAACCAGGAGAACACCTATCGGGGAAGGAGAAGGATATGTATCATAAGCAAATTTCAGAAAGTCTCT
>DAOWMZ010000311.1 GCA_030642845.1 Candidatus Zixiibacteriota bacterium | reverse complement strand
GGACCAGAACCGGATTGTTTAGATGAAGGCAATGCTAATGGTGAAGACATTATTCTCGTAGATGACCTGACATTATTGGTTGATTATCTATTTAAACAGGGTCCTCCTCCAGCTGATTGCCCATAATCAAATAATATTTTTTATAAAAGAGAAATTAAGCAGAATCATAACGATTCTGCTTTTTTATTTTTCAAATAAAAAAAACCGCTGGAAAAATGAGGGATCCTCATTCTCCAGCAGTTAAAAGGAAGGTAGGAAAAAATAATTTTCCGCCCAGATCGCAATACCCAGGCATAGAACAACTAATAAACTAACGTCTTTTAGGAGGTTGACATTTTCAAAGAACCATCAGTTCGTTGAACCATCAGCTCGTTGAACAATCAGTTCAAAGAACAATCACGCCAAAAGTATCTTGAACCAATTTATCGAAATCAGAACGATCACTATCAACGCTAATAATAACAATTTTCGCATTCTCTATACCTTCCTCAATCATTCGTTAATCAATCACATACGAACGATGTTAATAGCAACGACAGTGCCGAATCCTTTGTTAATGTTGTATCTAACTATCTTAGTTAATGTTAGCATGCTCTCGCACATTCGGAGAAATTAAATAACATGTATAAAATTGAAAGAGATTCCGTTTCAACGTGAAATTATTTCCACAGGCATCGCCTGTTTAATTTATTAAATAGGGGCATTATTTGTGCCTGGCAGATGTCCAGAGTTTGACTCATATATTAAAATATTGTCTTCGCAATCGCGTAGAGGGTGGCCTTGTGTCACCCGGATTATTGTTAACGGCGGAGACAAGCCCCGCCACTACGCGAAAAATAAATTTAAACATACGAATAATACTTTTTCAACAAACCCCATATCGTGCCCCTACTATTAAAACTTACAGCAACCCTACAGAGGGTTACAGAAGAGATGAAGTCATTGCTTGTGTAAGTGTAAGCCTTGTAGTCGATTCTAGATTGCTTAAGTTTATATTCAATAAATATTCAAATTAGATTTAACAGTCACGCTACTTCATTCGTCATATTCTTATGTTGGCTAAGATGAAAATTTATAAAGGGTTAATAGATTTATTCCCCTCTGAAAATAGGGGTTATCCCTTGACAAGATGAGGCGGTTGCTATAACTTGACTGCCTGTTCATGGATTGTAATAGGATCTATGAATTTTTAATTATGCCGGCTAAAAGGGATTGTCGGAAAAAGAAGATAGGAATCTATATTCCGGTTGGTAGAAAGAAGTTAGTGTGTAAGTTAACGTGAAGAATAAATATATTAATACAATAAATAATATGGAGATCGGAATGGGAATTGGTAAATTCTCCCTTCTGGTGTTAGTCATTCTGGTTATTCTCACATCCGGGCTTATGGCCAGTGGATTTGAGAACAGCGGAGTCGGTACAAAAGCTCGTGGTATGGGTGGTGCTTTCCGTGCTATCGCCGATGACTGGACAGCGGCTTATTATAATCCGGCTGGCTACGCCAATATCCTGGATAACCAAGTAGGTGCTTATTATTCGTTTTTGCATTACCGCAACGAGATTGTCCCCGATTATAAATGGGGTGGCATCTATGAAACAGGTATTTTCAATGATCGTGTAAATTATAATTCACACGAAATTATTTCCAACCCTGCAGCAGGTTTTGTTGTTAGGCTTCCATTCTGGGGTGAAACGGTTTTTGGGCTCAGTACTTATCAACCTTTTGATTACAATATTACCTGGAAAATGTTCACTCCACTTCAGGCATACAATGACTCTGTCGGCGTACCTGGTGATCAATTCAGCAACAATCTGGATGTTGTAGCGTTTCAGCTTACGGCAGGCAGGGAATTTTCCGAAGATAAACTTTCCCTGGGTGTCGGTTTCCAGGTTCTACGGGCGGATCTGTTCTATACTAATATGTATTTCAGAGATAATCCTTTGATGTCGATGGAAGATCCGGTTTTTGATGTTTTCCAGGATCGCCCTTATGACAAGATTCCGGAATGGAGCCGTAATGATGGTTATGGGTGGGGATTTGGTATAAACGCCGGGATGCTCTGGAAACTGAACGAGAAGGTTGATTTAGGTGTCACGCTTAATGTTCCTTTTTCGATAACATTAACAGGGGATACCGAGAACAGATTTTATATGCCAAAAAATAATACGCTTTGGCAAAATATTACTTACGAGGGAACAGTTGAACACCTTTTCCTTTCCGGTCAGATTGTTACAGTAACATCTGATTTTGAAACCAAACTTGATCTTCCCACATCACTTGGTTTGGGTTTTAAATACCAGGCATCAGAAAAATTTACTCTTGCTCTTGATATGGAATATACTCTCTGGTCAGCGTATGAAGGTCTGAAGTTTGAATACACTAACAATCAGGGATTAATCGGATCAGCGGATACCGTTGCTGTTGCCAATGAATTTTTCTCGACAAATCTTTCGGCTCCTGTCGAATGGGAAAATACAGTAGAGTTCATGCTTGGGGCAATGTATGATTACTCCAGCACATTCACCTTTCTCGGTGGTATTGGTTTTGACCAGTCACCGGCTCGGAATGCCGATCAATTCACTCCGCAGTTTATTGATACCGGGAATAAGAAAAATATCAGCCTTGGAGTCATAGCTCATATAGAACGTTGGGATCTATCATTAGTCTCTACCTATCAAAAACAACCGGACCTGAATATTGATGGTCTTGATGGATATAATGCTGATGGTGTTCTTGATCGTTTTCCGGGGGATTATAAAGCAGAAACCTATGAAACCATTTTATCTTTTAACTACCGGTTTTAGGGAGGCCAGAGATGCGTAACATTATAATATTACTAACAGTCGCAATTGCTCTGACCCTATTGGTTGCTATAAGCTGTACTGATCGCGGAGCAAATTATTCCGATCCTATACCTCCATCAAGTGGTGGACCTACCGAAGGGTATGACCATTTATTCAATGAACTTTATGTTCAAATTGGTAATCCTGATAGAATGCTTTATATGAGTGTATATACTCCCAATAAAGATTTGCAGCAGGCTCCTCTTCCCTTAGTAATTTTGCTTCCTCCTCAGGGTGGCACAGAACATTATTATTATAATCATGGCCTAAAGCAGTTAGCCGACAAATTAATAGCGGAAGGAACTATTGTTCCCATGGCTATTGCATGTATTAAAGGTGAGAGGACATTCGGCGGATTTTTCTGGGCAGGTAATTATGGAGGTGGTTCCGGTGATTATGATAAGATAATGGGCTCAAAACTACTTGATAACTTTCTGACGAAATCTGATGGTTTAATAATGGCCGAT
>DAOWMZ010000032.1 GCA_030642845.1 Candidatus Zixiibacteriota bacterium | reverse complement strand
TAAATCACCCGTTATTTGTTGCTGACAATATTACCAAAGAGATTCCAGTCAACAAGATAGAAGAGCGGGTTGGTGTTTGATTTCTGTTGATAATAGAATTAACAAAAAAAAGGTAACAATGTTACCACCGAGGAAATGGATTTCCTTTTATGGCTACAACAAACAAATCCCCGCAAGGGACTGCACAAAATCCTTCTACCGATGAACTGCTGAAAGCAGCTAATTTATTTCTTGCGAAAAACGATTTTGATAATGCTTATCAGTACATAACTCAATTATTAGATAAAAAATATGGTGATGCCCAATTTCTGGTTACTGCCGGACTAGTTGCTCTGGCATTAAATAGAACTGCAGAAGCGGTAAAGCATTTCAACGATTGTCTGAAATTAGATCCTGAAAATCCAACTGCCAGTTATAATCTCGGTTTAATTTCTATTAAAGAAAATGATTACGTAAAAGCAAAAGAGATTTTTGAAAAGTTATTAAAAAAAGATCCCGACAATGCCAGTCTGCATAATGATTTGGGTGTAGTCTGTAACAGCCTTGGGAATATCAAAGAGGCAATAAACTCTTTTGAAACAGCATTAAAAATTGATCCAAATTTCAAACAGGCAAAAAGCAATATAACCGAATTGATTAATAATTCGAAAAAACAAAAATTAAGACAGATCAGAGGAAAAAAAATAGCCTTTTTCGCCAATAATGCTTCGTTTCTAAATGATATAATTGATAACCTTTCACAAGAAAACGAGACTCGTCTCTTTGATGGTGAAACTATCGATCAGATGACTGAGCTTATGGAATGGGCAGATCTGGCCTGGTTTGAATGGTGTGATAATCTTGTTGTCGAAGCTTCTAATATCCCTAAAAAATGCAATATTATCTGCCGGATTCACAGCTATGAAGTTTTTACTGATATACCCTCGCAGGTAAACTGGGGAAATATTGATCATATATTATTTGTAAATGAAACGGTGAAGGATCTTTTTGAACAATTAGTTAACTGTAAAACTCCTCGAAGTATAATTTACAATGGAGTTGATACCGGCAAGTTTAATATTCCATCCGTAAAAAAATATGGAAAAAAGATTGCCTCGGTTGGTTATATTAATGACAAGAAAAATCCGACTCTGCTCCTTTATTGTTTTAAGAAAATTCATCAATATGATCCCGAATACAACCTGCACATTGCCGGCGAATTCCAGGATTCCAGATTACAATTGTATTTTGATAATTTCATTCTGAAAAACAAGCTGCCCGTTCATTTTGATGGCTGGGTAAAGGATATGCCTTCATGGTATGTGGATAAAGATTTTGTCATATCAACATCATTGTTTGAATCCTTTCATTACTCAATTGCCGAGGGGATGGCCTCAGGTTTAATGCCACTGATTCATGACTGGAGCGGTTCCGATAAAATTTATCCATCTGAATACTTATACAATGATCCCGATGAATGTCTGAATTTGCTTAAGCGGCTTGAATCCGGGAATTTTCATAGGCGGGCAATCGATAACCGCCAATTTATTTGTGATCGGTATATGACCAGCAATAAACTTACAGAGATATCAAATCTTCTGACGCAGTTGACGGCAGTTGGAAATATCTGGTAAAATTAAGGACTATAATTATGGCTTCAAATCATAAGAAAAAAAGTAAAAGCAAATCTACTAAAAAAAGTAAGACTATCAAAAAATCATTGAAGCAATTGATAAATGATTTCAATAACAATCCCAATGATATTGAAGCCGGATTAATGTTAGCTGAGAATTATATCAGGAACAATCAGGTCGATGAAATTCTTGAAATGTTAGCTAATTTTGAAACAGATTATCCTTTTGAAAATCAGAATTTGAATAGCAGATATAATTTTGCAATATCTTATACTTATACATTTACTAATCAATTTGAAAAAGCAGAAGAAATAATAAAACGATGGGTGGAAAAATCAGGTGATCTATTGGAATCATCTTATTTACAGTGCTATATCCATCTTTCTCTAAAAGAATATGATAAAGCAGAAACAGCCGGATTAGGATATTTGGAATTATATAAAAATAAATCATCGAATTCTATTATTGACATAGTAAAATCAAAACAGAGATTAGCTCAGGTCTATAATTTTATGGGTTCAATTAAAGTTGGGCAGTCTGAATTAGATGATGCAATAAAGTACTTTGAGAAATCTATTAAAACTGACAATAAAACCCATCTCCCATATCTGAATCTGGCTAATCTTTATTCCAATACAAACAAAAAAGATAAAGCACAAATGATAGTAAATAAGGGCATCAAACAATGCCTGGAAGTACAGGAGCTGCGGTTAATGGCTAATTCATTGGATGCAAAACCGACAATCTCAGCTTGTATGATTGTTAAAAATGAGGAAGATTTACTTCCCGAATGTTTGGAATCAATACGGGACTGGGTTGATGAAATTGTAATTGTTGATACCGGCTCAACAGATAAAACAATCAAAATCGCCAAATCCTATGGAGCAAAAATATATCATCAGGAATGGGAAGGCAACTTTTCAAAACACCGTAACTATTCAATTGATGAAGCGACTTCCGACTGGATTTTTATAATCGATGCTGATGAGCGCTTTTATAATGAAGATATTGAAATTATCCAAAAGCACATTAATAAATCAGATTATGGTATAATAGCTCTTAATGTATATAATGTAAGCGGGAAATTCGAAGAAAAAGTAACTTCGCTGGCATCTGTAAGATTTTTTAAAAACGAATTAAATCTACGATATAAGGGGAGAGTCCATAATCAATTGGAAATTGATCCCTCTATCCCTGTTCTTCGTAGCAAAGCACGGCTAAAACACCTCGGTTATGGTCTATCTGAAGATAAAATGGCCGCCAAAGCAAAAAGAACAATCGAGCTTTTAGAAAAGCAGATCAAAGACAGACCCGATTTTGCTTTTGCATATTTTAATTACGCTCAGGTTTTAATGGGGCAGGATCTCTCTGTTCATCTTGATAATCCATCCAAAATTATTAAAGCCGCCACCAGAGCAGTGGAACTCACCAATCCGGATAAGCCTGGTCAAAATGAACAGGATATTCATCTGATGTCTCTTGAACAATTGGCTTTGATTCATTTTATCATCGGGGAAAATGACAAAGCAGAGAAATATGCTCTTAGTGCCCTTGAAATAAAAAATGACTATCTTGATCCGATTCTATTGTTGGGTAATATATATTTGCGAAATAAAGAATTCCTTAAAGCAGAAGAATTTTATAATCGATATTTAACAGCTCAGAAAAAATATGATCAATCGGTTGGAGTGGACGAATTATTAATAATGCATCCACAAAGTTTCCACCATGCCTATTATGGTCTGGGGATGGTTTGCGAGTCCAGGAAAGACTGGGATCAGGCTATAAAATATTATAGTGATGTACTTAAAACTCATCAGGAGTTTCTCGATACGCCTTCAAGGCTTGGTAAAATCTATCTTAGTAAAGGTGAAAATGAAAAAGCTGATGAATTTTTCCGAAAACAGTTAGAATTTGATCCCAAATCCCATTTGTCAGCAGTCGGATTGGCTTGTACTAATTTTATATTTAATAAAAAGGAGGAAGCTAACAAGTGGGCTGAAAAAGCATTGGAATTGGTGCCATCCGATTGTCCGGATTTAGCCGAATATGCCCGGATCATTAATGCGGCTGATCAAAGGGAGTTAGCTGTTAAATTTCTTGAAAAAGCGACCACTGATGGAACACATGAAATAAGTACTATTCAAAATCTTGCAAAACAATGCTTTGATCTTGGTGAATATGATCATTCTGCCCATTTCTACAGGCTTCTAGTAGAATCAGCCGAATTTAATCCTGAATGGTTAAACGATCTTGGAGGATGTTATTATAAGCTTGAAAACTATGTAGAGGCAGAAAAATATTACCTAAAAGCTATTGAACAGGAAGGCTTTCCGGCTATTTCCTATAGAAATATCGGATTAGCTCGTTTGAAATTAGGGAAAATTCAGGAAACAGTGGTTGTTTTAGAAAAATATATAGAATTAGAACCTGATCAATATGAAATAACAGCTCTTTTGGGGGACCTATATAAGAACTTGAATGATTTTGGCAGAGCGATAAGATTTTATGAGAGATACCTTAAAACATACCCTACAGAAACACGAGTATTATTTAGCCTCTCTGAGTGCTATCTAATTATGGGACATAGTGATTCGGCGATTTTGGGATTTAATAGAGTTCTTCAGATTGATCCTGATTTCAAGCCGGCTCAGCAGAAATTACTTGAATTACAGCAACCGGTTGAAAATTAATAAAATTTATTAGAGCTTTATCTAATATTTATCAAATTATAATAACATATCTCTTAAGTCTTTTCCCATTCTGCCGATTTAGATTCTATGAAAATAAATCTATTAATTATAAAAGTTTTTGTTAATGATGAAAATAAGGAATAAATCAAGACCGAGTGATAGGACCATTACGGGTTGGAAAAGACATGGAAGTTTCTCCTAATGAAAACAAACTAACTTAATAAACCGGGTAGGGAAACCCTACAAGTTTCAAGGAGGATGACACATGTCACTTCGTATTAATCACAATTTAGCTGCATTGAATGCCCATCGCAATCTGTTGAACACAACAGGGGCCCTGTCTTCATCAATGCAGAAGTTATCATCTGGTTTTCGTATTAACCAAGGTTCTGATAACCCAGCTGGTCTGGTAATTTCAGAACAGTTCCGAGCTCAGATTGCTGGCTTAAACAGAGCAATTGAGAACTCGGAAGGATCCATCAGCATGGTGCAGACCGCTGAAGGTGCTCTTAACGAAATCAACAATCTGTTAATCTCTATGAGAGAACTGGCAATCCATGCTGCTAACGAAGGCTTCAACGACGCTGATCAGCTTGCTGCTGACCAGGCGGAAATTGAAAACGCCATTGCAACTATTGACCGTATTGCTGTCAATACTCAATTTGGTACCAAAAAGCTTCTTGATGGCTCAAGAGCCAACACCGCTACCATTACCAGTGCCAACAGTTCTGATTTGAACATTGTCAAATCGAACCTGGCAAGTGGTGTACACTCAGTCACTGCTACCAAGACTTCTGATGCATCAGCTACTCTCAACACCACCTCGCTTGGTTTTTCATTGACCAATACTGATGGTGATCCGAGTGGTTTAACTGAATCTGTCCACAATATCGATGTCATTCAGGCATCTGATGTTGCCAAGAAGACTACTGATGCAGTAACCATGGCTGATGCCTTTGGTAATGATTTCACAATTGCTGCCACCGCTACCGACGCTACTATTGAATCTGTGGCTGGTGTAGGTACTGCTGCTGCTGATAATGTTGGAACTTATTCCTTTAATATTCAGTTATGGGATGTTAATGAGGGTACTACTGCCAACCATACTATCAGTATTGATGTTGCAGTTAGTGATACTTCCGTCACTATGGCTGGTAAGATAAAAGATCAGATTAATCTGGTTTCCGATCTAGCCGGTAAGGTAACTGCTTCATCAACTGCTGCTGGTGTTATTAACATTCATACTATTGATTTAGGTGCACATCAGGCGATTAAGACTTCTGGTTTTACATCTGATGCTACTACATCTATATTTACCTTTGCTACTGAAGATGCCCGTGGTGTCTCTGATAACCAGTTAGCATTAACAGCTACCACAGTAGCAAATGCTGGAGCAACTAGTACATTAACACTTACTGCCGGGGCTTATACTTCTGTGCAGGCTGTTGTTGATGAAATAAATGTTGCTCTTTTAGCCTCTTTTGGTACTGCTGATGGTTCAACTGATTCTGATCTTGTAGCAACAGTCGTTGATTCTAACAGGATTCAGATTGCTACCAGAGATGAAGGTTCTGCTTATAGTCTGCTCATGGGCACAATGGGAGCCGCTACTGGAAATGTGGAACACTATCTTGGTCTTTACCAGGATTCTTCTGCAATAACCGGTATGGATGCTCAAATTAGCTTTGATGGTTATACTAATACTATTGATAGTGTTAAATATGGATCAACCGTTGATGTCACCCTTGGTGATGCTGCTGCTGGTGAAAGCGGACGGGGAACTATTAATTTGACTCTCGCCAATGCAATCACAGGTGTCAACCTTGGAAGTACCCTGCTTGATGTTACTGCTGCCAAGTTTGATGTTCGTTTGGATGGTGGTCCGGCAACCAGTATTTCTGCCGGTGTTAATAACACTATATATAATGCCGATCGCAGTCAATCATTAGTGGTCAACTATAATCTGGCTTCAATTGGTGGAACAGAAACTATCAACAACGTTGATCGTTCTCTGGTCTTCCAGATTGGTGCCAATGTTGGTCAGACAACTTCCATCGGTCTTCGCAGTATGAGTTCAACTCAGCTGAGTAAGAATCTGATAGGAAATATGTTCTCAAGTCTGTCACAGATCGATGTAACCAGCGTTGCTGGTGCTCAGGATTCACAGTCCATTATTGATACTGCTATTAACGAAGTCTCCACAAGTCGTGGTACTCTTGGTAGTTTCCAGAAAAACACTCTGGAATCCAACCTGAGAAACCTTCGTATTGCGGCTCAGAACCTGACCGCTGCGGAATCTCAGATCAGAGATACCGATATGGCGGCTGAAATGTCTGAGTTCACCAAGAACCAGATTCTGTTACAGGCTGGTACATCCATGCTGGCTCAGGCTAACCAGATTCCGCAGATTGTTCTTTCATTATTCGGTTAAGAATAAGTGAAGGATTGATGATATAATCTCGGGGGAGACGAAAGTCTCCCTCGATAATAAAGCTCTAACGATGTTTAAACATTGAAGTTTTGGAATTACAGGAGTTAAAATCAAATGCCCGGCGCAAACTCAATTGATGGTCTCATTTCAGGTTTTAATACTACCGAGATTGTAGATTCCATAATCCAATATGAACGTCTTGATGCAGTCCTTCTGGAAAATCAGCAGGCCTTTAAGACAAATATCGTTTCTGCTTATAAAGCTTTACAGGCAAAAGTTTTTGCTCTTAATGCCGCTATCAAAAAATTAACATTCAGAACAACTTTTAATGCTAATGAAATTGCCGTATCAGATGAATCAATTTTGACGGCTACTTCTTATGGCAAAGCAGCCACCGGATCTTACGAAATTCAGGTAGAAGAAATTGCCCGCAACCATCAAATTGCCAGCCAGGGAATCTCGGATGATTCTATCGCCCTGATGGGAACTGGGGATATTTCAATTAAAGTTGGTGATGGTACCGAGCATACTTTAACAATTGACGCTAATAGTAATTCATTAGTCGGAATTAAACAGGCAATAAACAATGCCCATATAGGCGTAACAGCCACTATTATCAATGACGGCTCTTCTAACAACTCTTACCGTCTAATGTTAACAGCCGATAAGACCGGTCAAAATAATAAGATTGAAATTAGTACCTCTCTTTCCGGTGGAACTAATCTCAATTTTAATACGGCTTTGTTCGATTCTCCGGAAGTTTTATCCTTTGATATAGATTCCGATTCTCAGGTTACACTTGATTCGATGACATCATATACCGGTAGTTCAAATAAAATTTATACTTTTACCGTACAAGGGGATGGTTCGCAAACTGTCGGATCAGATACAATCAATATAGACTGGTCTGATGGAACCAATTCGGGTACAATTACAGTTACTCAAGCCGACACTGAAGTTGAACTTGTAGGGGTTGGCGGTGACGGATTAAAACTTAATTTTTCAACCGGGAGTCTGGCTTCCGGCGATACATTCCAGGTACAGGCATTTGCACCTCTGGTACAAGATGCTTCGGATGCAAAAATATCTTTTGGAGCCAGCAGTGGTTTGGGATCGCCGATTGTTGTTACCTCTGACACTAATACTTTTGATGAAGTTATCACGGGAATTAAATTCGATGTCCACAAAATAACTGCGCCTGGTGAATCAGTTATTATAAATTCCTCAATCGGGACTGAAGAGATCAAAGGCTCTATAAATGATTTTATAAAGCGTTACAATGAAGTTGTGGAATTTATCGACACTCAGAATGAATATAATCCGGATACTGAAGAATCCGGGATTTTGTTTGGTGATTCAACTCTGTGGTTATTGCGTCAGTCGTTAAGCTATGCTATGAGTGCTAAAATTGATGGACTCAGTTCTGATTTTAATCAGCTTTATTCACTTGGAATAAGAACCCAGATGGATGGTAAATTAGGAATTACAGACTCTTCGAGACTTGAGGAAGCTCTTCAAAATAATCTCGAAGATGTTATTAAATTGTTTACCGATGGCGGTACATCTTCTCATACCGGAATAGAGTTTGTTTCTGCAACCGAAGAGACCGAAATTGGTGATGGTTACGAAGTTGACATAACTACTGCCGCATCTCATGGGAGAATGACCGGGGAATCAATCGATGAGCTTTCCATAACCCCGATAACAATAACTGACAGTAATAACTCATTTAAAATAAAAGTAAATGGTACTGAATCCGATTTGATGAAACTGACTTCCCGTACTTACACCAATTCTACTCAGTTAGTAAGTGAGATACAGAGTAAAATTGACAGTGACAGCAAAATCGGAGCAAGAGGATTGACTGTTGAATGGGTTGATCAGGGAACAAGCGGTTATCTTAAATTTACCAGTTCCACATACGGTGAATCATCGAAAGTTGAACGGATTACATCAATCTCCAATTCAATCTATGGAGCTATTGGTCTTTTAAACCCTGACTCTGTTGATGGCACTGATGTTGCCGGAACTATTAATGGTGAAGAAGCCAAAGGAATAGGCCAGCTTTTAAAAGGACTCGATGATAATGAAACAACTGATGGTCTTGTTTTGCGGATTACTCTTGATGAATCCCAGGTAAGTACTGGTGTCGAAGGGACTGTAGATATTACCAAAGGTATTGCCGCTCGCCTGAGAGATAAAGTCAACAGCTACCTCTTGGAGGGTGATGGGCTTTTTGACAGCAAGGTCAAGAGTTATGAAAATCAAATTACTGATTTATCAGGACAAATTGAAAAAATTGATGAACGTCTTGAACTAAGACGTGAATCTTTATATAAGCAATATTATGCAATGGAAATTGCTCTGGCAGAATTTCAATCAACCAGCCAGTTTTTGGAAATACAACTGGCCGGTTTGAACAGTAATTGGAATTTCTTAAAAAATAAATAAAGAATTGAGGAAACCATGGATGGAAAACTTAACACTTATCAGCAAGTAGAAACCTCCACCAAAACACAACTTGATCTTATTTTGAAAGTTTACGACGGGGCGATTAAAGCTTTCAAAGATGCTTCTGAATATTACCAGAAAGAAGAATTAAACGAAGGGTATGAACAACTGGAAAGATCCAGAAAATTCATAACTCATTTATATACTACTCTTGATATGGATAAAGGGGGAGAAGTAGCCCAAAATCTCAGCCAGTTGTATGTTTATGTAATCAATCAAATCAATGTCGCTGAAGCAACCAAAGATTTGAAGATAATCGACGAATGTGTCAGCATATTGAATAATGTTCGTTCCGGGTGGAAAGATCTTAAGGATAATGAAACACGGTTAAAATTAGATCAGATAAAAACTGAATATGGAGTGAATCCAGGTCAGTTTACACAAACAGTTTGAAATGGAAACTATGGATTATCAAGCATTAAAAAGTATAGAACGGGAATTGACTGCAGTCTTGAAAGAAGAATATTCTTTCTACCAGCAGTTGTACATCAGTCTCGACAAACAGCGCGATCTAATTAGATTTGATAGTGATGCGCATCTTTTGGATCTGTTTGCTGAAATAGAAAGGTACCGTTCACGGATAAAAACTTCCGAAGCTCGGATTAGCAATTTAAAACAAAAAAATATTCAGGCTTTTCGGATGGTTTCAGTTCTTCCTGAAGTCAAAAAACTTATTAACAGTATCACCACTTTGATAAAGAAGAATCAGGTTATTGTAAAAGAGTGCGAAATGTATAGTGAGGGAAGATATGAGCGGATTAAGGAAGAATTGGGTGCGCTTAAAAACAGCAGAAAAATTATGCAATATATGAGCGATGGCGATCCCGCACCTCAATTTGTAGATGGGAAAAAATAGGAAATTAAAAAAATAACACAATAGGATTGGTTGTAGCATGGAAATAGGACCCTTGCGAAACAGTAGTGAAAACATGCCGGAAAATAGTTCGGTAAGGCGGGAATCGGAAAGCTCAGCAGAAGTGGACAAGAAAAAAGACTCCGTAATCATTTCCGAAAATGCCCGCGAAAAACTGGCTAAACTGGCAGATGCCGCCTTAGAAAAGTTTGGTCTGGGGGAAATGCCGTCAATAAAGGCGGATAACGATGATTCTGAAATAAGAATTGATAAAATTATATTAGCTAAAGAGAGAATTGAATCCGGCTACTACAAGCAAGTTAAGATTGTAGATCAGATAGCAAATAAACTGGCTGATGAAATTAGAG